>JAAYRM010000168.1 GCA_012518745.1 Tissierellia bacterium | reverse complement strand
TGGATTGGTGGTAACCCCCGATAGTACACCCCAGCGATTTATCTGCTCGATCTCATCTATATTGGCAGTGTCGATAAATAACTTCACGGTCCCACCTCTCTTCAATTTATAACTACGCCCTACCGGCGGAGCCAAATATCTTCATCTTCTCCATTATCACCTTTTTCATACCTTTCCTAGCCGGTGATAATATTTTCCTAGGGTCTATATTTTCTGGATCTTCTTTTAAAAACTGCTTGATAGCTCCGGTAAATGCTATCCTTAAATCCGTATCTATATTTATCTTGCTAATCCCTGCGGAAATGGCCTTCTCTATATCTTCATCAGCAACTCCACTTGAGCCATGTAGGACTAAAGGTATATCCAACATCTCTCTGATCGTCTTAATCCTATCAAAGTCCAGGTTCGGTTCCCCCTGGTATACGCCGTGGGCTGTTCCCACCGCAATGGCCAATGAATCGACGCGGGTTTGTTCCACGAAATACTTAGCCTCTTCGGGATCGGTAAAAGTAGCATCCTTCTCATCCACAGTTATATCATCCTCGGTTCCGCCGATCTTGCCCAACTCCGCCTCCACGGAAACCCCTACCGCATGGGCAACCTCAACTACCTTCTTGGTGATGGCTATATTATCCTCCAATTCCAGTTGCGACCCATCTATCATTACGGATGAAAAACCATGCCTTATACATAGCATGACCTGAGCAAAATCTGTCCCATGATCTAGATGAACCGCTACTGGAACCCTAGCATTTCTGGCTGCTAGCTTTCCAAGTTCCGCCACGTATTCGATACCCGCATATTTTAATCCACCCTGGCTAGCCTGGAGTATTACGGGGGAGTTGGTTTCCTCTGCTGCCTCAATTATGGCCTGGACTATCTCCATATTGTTGACATTGAAGGCCCCTACCCCATATCCTTTCCTATGGGCATCTTGTAGAATTTCATTACCAGTAACTAACATATATTAAGCCTCCTTCTATATATCCCCGAATCCATATAGGAATATCCTCCCTCTAAATCCTATCTTATATGCTTTCGGGAAAACTCTCAAGTCTATATACCCGCATATTCCTTGGCTGCCCCTATAAAGTCCTTAAACAATGGATGGGCTTTAGTTGGTCTGGATTTGAATTCGGGGTGAAATTGACATCCTATAAACCAGGGATGATCCTGTAATTCGATTATCTCAACCAGCCTCTCATCCGGGGACATGCCACCGATTATCAAACCGCCCTCAATTAGTTTCTTTTTAAATTGGTTATTGAGTTCGTACCTATGTCTATGCCTCTCGTAGACTATCTCCTTATCGTATATCTCTGCGGATCTGCTTCCCTTTTCTAGCCTACATGGATATAGGCCTAGCCTCATGGTACCACCTAGCTGATCGATATCCCTCTGTTCAGGTGATAGATCTATTACCGGGAAGGGTGTATCCGGGTCTATTTCTGAACTATTGGCTTCTTCCAATCCGAGTACATTCCTAGCATATTCTACTACCGCCAATTGCATTCCAAGGCATATCCCAAAATAGGGTATTTTATTCTCCCTAGCGTACTGGGCTGCACACATCTTTCCATAGTACCCCCTATCCCCAAAGCCACCAGGAACCAATATGCCATCTACCCCTTCGAATAGTTCACATCCATTATCCCCATGGATATCTTCCGCATGGATCCACCTTATCTCCACATCCACATCGTTGAATATGCCACCATGGTTTAGGGATTCTACCACCGATAAATAGGCATCCCTTAGCTCTATATATTTCCCCACTAGGGCTATGGTTACACTCTTCTTTGGAGTTTTAACCTTCTCCACGATACTATTCCACTCTCCTAGATCCAGTTCTCCACATTCTAAATGGAGATGCTCTATTACGAGCTGGGGCAATCCCTCCCGTTCCAACATAAGGGGTATCTCATATATGGTTTCGGCATCCGTATTCTCTATTACCTCCGATGGATCCAGATCGCAGAATAGAGCTATCTTATCCTTGATCCCCTGTGATAGCGGAAATTCGCTTCTACATATGAGCACATCCGGCTGTATTCCCAGGCTCCTCAATTCCTTAACGCTATGTTGGGTAGGCTTGGTTTTGAGCTCCCCCGCCTTGGATAGATATGGAATCAATGTTACATGTATGTACATAACATTTTCTCTACCTACATCATTCTTTATCTGCCTAATCGCCTCCAAAAATGGCAAGGATTCTATATCCCCCACGGTTCCCCCTATCTCCGTTATCACTACATCCGCACCCGTATCCCTGGAGACCCTATCTATCCTTTCCTTTATCTCGTTGGTTATATGGGGGATTACCTGAACAGTCCTCCCATCATATTGCCCTTTTCTTTCCTTATTGATAACTGACCAATAGATCTTTCCCGTGGTCACATTGCTATTTTCGTTCAGGTTTATATCTATAAACCGCTCATAATGGCCCAGATCCAAGTCGGTTTCTGCTCCATCATCGGTAACAAATACCTCTCCATGTTGATATGGACTCATGGTACCAGGATCTACATTTATATATGGATCGAGTTTTTGAATCGTCACTTCCAATCCCCTACTCTTCAATAACTGTCCTAGGCTAGCAGCTGTTATCCCCTTGCCTAGGGATGAAACTACCCCTCCTGTAACAAATATATACTTAGTTGGCATATCTCCCACTTCCTCCTTATAAGCTGCATTACAACTATATTATATTATTCCATACCCAAATTCATGTCAATCCATAAGAATATGCTTAATATAAAAAATATCCCTAGGTATTCCCCAATGCTTCTATATCATAGAGGAAACCTAAGGCTTCTATTCCCAGGATTTTAAATATCCTCCGCAGATTCAATTGGTGTCCGTGCTATCCGCGGCCATAGTGGTTTTCGATCGGCTATGCATCTCCGTCCCATTATAGGGTTTATAGGTAGGTACTATGCCCGCCAATATATCCTTTACGGCATCCTCATCTATATGATCTATAGTCTCCCCCAACTTGGATAGGATTCTATTCATCTTAAGATAGTCATAGAATAGGGGTCTCTCTATAAAGATCTTCTGATGACCCGTAATGACGGATTTCTCTTTA
Source organism: Tissierellia bacterium (assembly GCA_012518745.1). Lineage (GTDB taxonomy): Bacteria > Bacillota > Clostridia > Tissierellales > Tepidimicrobiaceae > DUNJ01. Next base: position 4,118 of record JAAYRM010000168.1, on the reverse strand, counting down.
TCCAATAATAATTCCTCGTATAGCTTTTCCCCGGGCCTTAACCCCGTTATCTCGATTGGAATATCCTTGCCGGGTTCAAAGCCCGAAAGCCTTATTAAATCCTTCGCTAACTCTATTATCTTGACCGGTTCCCCCATGTCCAATATGAATATTTCGCCCCCCTTGGCCATGCCGCCCGCCTGCAATACCAACTGGCAAGCCTCGGGTATGGTCATAAAGTACCTTATAACCTCTGGATGGGTTACCGTTACGGGTCCCCCAGCTTCTATCTGCCGTTTAAAAAGTGGAATTACACTTCCATTGCTCCCCAGTACGTTTCCAAATCTTACGGCCACGTAATCTGTATGGCTGCCCCTATTGGCGGTCTGAATGATCATCTCCGCCACTCGTTTGGTAGCCCCCATCACATTGGTCGGATTTACCGCCTTATCCGTAGAGATCAACACGAATTTATCTACCTGGTATTTATCCGCTGCCCTTACTAGATTCCAGGTTCCAAATATATTGTTCTTTACTGCCTCCTTTGGGTTCCTCTCCATAAGGGGCACATGCTTATGAGCTGCTGCATGGAATATTACATCTATATCGCGGGTGCTAAGTATTTCCTCTAACCTTTGGGCATCTCTGACGGATGCAATTATTACCTCCAGGTCTAGATCCCTATATTCCCTTAGCAATTCATTCTGTATATCGTAGGCATTGTTTTCATATATATCCAGTATGGACAGTTTTTTGGGATTGAACCTAGCTACCTGCCTGCATAATTCCCCACCGATGGAACCTCCCCCACCGGTTATCAAGACCTTCTTGTCTTCGATATAATGGCATATCTCCCCTATATTGAGCTCTACTTCCTCCCTGCCCAATAGATCCTCTATCTCCACATCCCTTATCTTGGTTACATTTACCTTTCCATCTATCAATTCATAATAGCCCGGGAGTATCTTGGTCTTGCAGTTGGTCCTCTTACAACGGCCTACTATATCCTTAAGCTCCTCCCTGCTAGCCGAGGGGATGGCTATTATAATCTCATCTATCCTCTTCTTTTCGCATATTCTACCAATATCTTTCCTATTGCCTACCACGGGCACCCCATTTATATGTTGCCTCTTCTTCGATGGATTATCATCTATTATAGCTATAGGTCTGCTGTTCAACGTCCTATGATTACGGAGTTCCTTTATAACCATAGCCCCAGCTTCCCCAGCCCCTACTATCAATATCCTCTTCTCATAGCTATTATTATTCAGCGCTTCAAACTCTACCCTTCTGAATACCCTATAGGCAAACCTACTCCCCCCTATAAGCGCCATATCTATAAGCGGGACCATAACGTATATGCTCCTGGGTAGATCGGTTTTAAAGTAGCTCATATAGATCATTACCACTAGGTTAGCTATTATGGAGGCTCCCACCACCTCTATCAATTCATCTATGCTGGCATACTTCCATAGACTTCTATATAGGTTGAATGCATAGAATATAAGTAGTTTGACTATTATGATGGCCGCGATATTGTCCACTAATGTATATAGGTATCTTCCCTCTATCTTTCCATCAAATCTCAGATAAAGGGCTAATACATAAGCCACCACGATGAACCCAATATCCAATATCATTAGAAAGGAGATCCTCTGCCTTCTCATTCGTACACCCCCCGACGATTTCTAAATAATATTATATCAGACAAGTTTTCAGTTCTCAATAATTTTAAAATGCCTTTAGCCCCCTTTACCTATTATTCATCGTTTCTTAACAACTAGTTATATCCATTATGGTATAATATCTTATGCAAAACCATTTACTTATAAATATAGACCGAGGAGGAGTGCAATGGCAGATCGGAGAAGGAATGGTAGGAGACGCTTTAGAAATGTGTTCCTTATATCCATGGTGGTATTCATCATCATATTTAGCTATGGATATAATATGCTCGATAAGATGAAGAGGATGGATATATCTACGGATGATAGTGATCTAGGCATCACGGAGGATAGTCTCAATGACAAGGATATTATAAATATTGCCCTTTTCGGCTTGGATCGTAAGGATCCATCTAGCGTGGGTAGATCCGATAGCATTATGATTGCAAGTCTAGATAAGAGGCATGGCAAGATAAAGCTGACATCCCTTATGAGGGATACCTATGTAGATATTCCCGGCAGGGGTATGGATAAGCTGAACCACGCCTATGCCTTTGGTGGCCCGGAATTGGCTATTAGGACCATAAATCAGAACTTCAATATGAATATTCGGGAATTCGCAACGGTAGATTTTTTTGGATTGGAACAAATAATAGATGTTATGGGTGGCGTGGAAATCGATGTGCATCCAAACGAGATAAAGTATATAAATACAGGGGTGAAGGGTATGGATAGCCTAGATAATTCCAGATCCCCATTGATACAAAATGCTGGCGTCCAACCCTTAACCGGTAGACAGGCAGTGGCATATTCTAGGATAAGGAAGACCGGTAGTGGAGATTATGAGAGGACTGAAAGGCAGAGGGCAGTGCTTGAAAAGGTGCTTAGAACCGGTATGAATGCCGGAGTTGCTAAGTATCCCAGATTGTTGAACGCAATGCTACCCTATGTTGAAACCAGCCTATCCAAACCGGAGATACTGGCTATGGGTACATCCACCCTTACCTCCAGGATCAGGGATATAGAACAATATAGAATCCCCGTAGATGATCATCTGAAACATGCAACTATAGATGGGGTGTTCTATATAATACCACAAACATTGGATGATAATATTACGCTATTGAATCGATTCATATACGAGGATATGAAAGACTAGATGCATATGCACCTAGTCTTTTATTATGCCCTATTCAATAGAACCCCTATTATATTTGCCTCGATCCTATCCAATGCCTTTTTGGCGGCTTCCGCTTCCCCTTCCCTAGTTACCCCGGCTGTTAGCGCTAATATCACTCCATCTGCCAATGCGGACAATGCAACTGAATCGGTTATATGATGGATGGGATGCGAGTTCAATATTATATAATCATATCTATCCTTAGCCTTCATCAATAAATCCTTTATCTTATCCCCAGATAATAGCTCTATGATATCCTCACGCATGGGACCAGATGTAAGTATATGAAGATTTGGATTTTCCTGGCCGAAGTTCAATACCTTGTCCAAATCATCCGTTCCCAATAGTACATTTGATAGCCCGGCTTCGTTGGATAATCCCAATTTCTCGTGCAATTTGGGCGCCCTTAGATCCGAATCCACCAATAGAACCTTCCTATTCCCCTCCGCCATTATCTTGGATAGATCTAGGCTGAGCCCTATGCTCTCCTCATCGGATGCAGATGTTGCAACTACCAACACCTTCTTATCCTTAAATTTATTCGAAAACTGTATATTGGTCCTTATGGTCCTAAATGCCTCATAGGCTTTAGAATTATCAAATACCTCTCCTATAACCTCTAATCCCAGTTTGTTTTCTATATCATCAGCCGTTCTAAGTCTATCATCCAAGTATTCCATTATGAATGCTAGGAATATGCCCATCATCAAGCCTAGCATCGCGGATATGGAGGTATTAAGTTTTATATTCTGGGTATTGGTAATCCTAGGCTTATTGCCATAGTTCATCACCTGCATATTCTCCACTTCCGTAATTTCAAATACCAATTCCATAAATCCCTTGGCCATCCGATTTGCTATCTCATCCGCATTATGCAAGTCGATTCCCTTGACGGTAATCTCGATTATCCCGGAATCCGATGGAACCTCCATCGTCGTGCTACTTCGTAATTGCCCTGTGGATATATCCAGGCCCAATTCATCTATTACCCCTTCTAATAGATCCTTTCGCTGCATTATTTCATTATATAAGCTCGTAGCCTGTTTGGATACCGTGGCATTCCCATATACCACTATGGTTTCATATACAGGCTCTACCTCCCCTTCCGTATCATCATCTATGGGGTCTTCTGAATCCACCCTAACCTCCTTCTCCTCTCCAACCAATAAGGAGGTCGTCGATGAGTATTCCTGTTGATTTAGTAGCGCACTGAAGGCCCCACCTATAGCGGTGGTCAATATAAGTATCACCAATATTACAATCGATCTTCTTTTTAATATATCAAACATATCTTT
>JAAYRM010000024.1 GCA_012518745.1 Tissierellia bacterium | reverse complement strand
TCTATGGACTGTTCCTTTTCCACTATAAATCTCTCATATAATGGAGAGGTAATATTTTCATCTAGGCTCCCACTCCCATAGGAGTGCTTTGCCCTATATAAGCTATCTATACTGATGGGCAATTCTTCCCTAAATATATCCAAGAGCATCCCATCTTCATAGCCTTTCAGGCTATGGAGCTTGTCCATGACCTCCATTATCCTATCGATATTCTCCTTGCTTACCGGGAGCCCCTCCCCGTGCAACGCAATTATGCTATCATATATATCCCTTCCCATTATCCTTCCATATATATCCTTCGCTATTACCTCCGCCTCCGAATAGGTTAGCTTCCTATCCAATCCTAATATATTCCTAATATGTATCCTGCCATCATCCTCGTTTAATCGCTGCAATGCCCTAGCAACCTTTTCTAGGGAATCCCCATCCAGATCTATATCCATATCCAATAGCTTGACACAGGTTTCAAAGTCTATATTGTGGACTATTTCTTTCAGGTACTTCTTGGACATGGCGAATGATTCTAGGTTCTCCTCCGTTACAGGGATTTGATATTTCACCAGATTCTCTATATTGGATTTGGCCTCTGGATCCTGCAATTCCAAATCCTCAATTATATCTTCTCCTATACCCGACTGATCTTCGGTTTTCTTCTCCTCCATCCTCATGGATACTATACTTTCCTTATCCACCTCCACCCTATCCCCTACTTGGGATTGGATATACTCCTTTATCCTCAGGGAATAGGATACCTGCCTACCCTCCACCATAGCATCCACTACGATATCCTTGCCATCCTTCTTGGTCAGAACCCCTTCGACATCGTAATATAGGGTTGGCTTAATGCCGTAGGCATCTATTATATTTTCCGTCGTATTTAGATTGATAGCCTCCACTTATATACCCCCTGTCAATACCTCAACCTATATATCGACATAAAATCATTTTTCTTAAGTTTCTATAATCTTTTTATTCCTATTGTCGATAGTATATAATAGAGAGGTAAGGAGGGTTGCTCCATGACCAGAATCAGAAGAGTTGGGATGGATAGTATTCATTCCACTAAAGCTGTTAAGTCTAAATCCCAGGCTAAAGTCTATGAAACCTTTAAACAGAAGCTGAATAGGATTGAACAAGCGCATATACGGCAAGAGCTTGAGCTTCTCTTCGATAGGATTTCAGTCCAAACCGATAAAATGCGCGATAAGCTCTTTATAGAAGACCTTATAGAATACAAGGAGTTGATTGGGGAGTTCCTAAATATTACCGTCAGCAATTCCCATGTGTTCTATAAAGAAAACTCCCTAGATAGGCGAGGCCGTCATAGGGTATATTCATTGGTGAAGAGGGTTGATAAAGAATTGGACGAGCTCACAAAGGATTTTTTAAATATAGAGGATAATAGAATTAAGATCCTAAGGCGATTAGATGATATAAAGGGTATGCTATTGGATATCCTGACCTAAATCCATTTCAAGCATATCCCGCCATCTCATGTCCTATATGCTATCCCTCAACTGCCTATACAATTCCTTTTGCTTCCCCGTTAGATCTGACGGATTTATCATATTGGCCCTGATATACATATCCCCCCTCTTCCCCTTCATATCCCTATATCCCTTTCCCGGGACTCTAATCCTCCCCCCGGCCTTCATGTTTTCCGGTATAGTGACCTTTATTCTACCATCTAAGGTATCCACTACCACCCTCGTACCCAATGCCGCATCCCAGGGAAATATATCTATATCCTTGTATATATCGAGACCTTTCAGTTCTACATTGTCCTTTAATACGAAATTCACCTTCAAATAGACGTCCCCGCCTATGCCCATTTTACTGCCCTTGATCTTGATCCTCTTCCCAGGCAATATGCCCTTAGGCACCTTCACCGATATGGATTTGGTATCGCTACCTATTCTAAGCGATATGGTTCTAGTAGCGCCCCGATATCCCTCTTCCAGGGTTATATCCAGTTCCGATTCATAGGTTTGAGCAGCTGCGCGCCTAGCTCTGCCTTGTTGGCCGCCAAATAGGTCGGACATATCAAAGCCCTTTCCACCCCCGAAGAACATATTGAAGAAATCACTGAATCCTTCCGCCCCCTCTGTGGTGTAGGTATAACTATATCCATTCCCAAAATCTCCAAATCCATATTGAGAGGGATCAAAATGCTGTCCATCCGTAAAATTATGTCCACTGCCAAAGGTATCATATCTTTTTCTCTTATCCTCATCCCCCAATACTTCATAAGCCTCATTGATCTCTTTAAACTTTTCCTGGGCTTGGGAATCATTGGGATTTAAATCTGGATGGTATCGCTTGGCCAGTTCCCTATATCTATTCCGTATCTTTTCGTGGCTATCATTTTTATCCACGCCCAATACCTTATAATAATCCTTATATTCCATATATCCTAACCTCCCTTATCGAATCAATTGGACCATATACCCCTATCATATAGCAATATCTCATTTTTTTACAGGTTTTGATAATTATATGATATAATGAATTGAGTGCATAGAACGGAACCTATCGATATTGTCCGGTGGATGGCATAATTCTATAGGGGTGAATAGGATGAAGGTCATAATAACCTTAAACGATATCATGGCGAAGAAAAAGATATCTTTAATAGAGCTTGCGGAAAACGTTGACATCACCAATGTGGAGCTATTTGCACTTATCGATAATAGAGTTGAATCCATAGACCTTACTACCCTAGCCGCCATTTGCAAAAAGTTGGATTGCCAACCGGGCGATCTATTAAAATGTATTAGTAGGTAAACGCATTAGGGACAGGCTAGTATATTAGCCTGTCCCTAATAGCCATATGCATCCTATTCCCCCATGGCCTCCTTATGATATTCCAATATGAGCGTATCCAGTTTTTCGCTGATTTGAATCAGTTCCTCCTGATCCTTCTTCCGGGATTCTATCTCCTTATACAGTAAATCCCTTAATAGTTCAATCCTACTTCCCATTGTTCTTCCTCCATATATAAAGAATCTTCATTGCCATATTACATACCCCGAACATTTTATTTTATGCATGTTTTAGTAATTATTTTACATATTTGTCTATTATTGTAATTATCTCCTCGATCTTTTCTTCCCCTTGGGATTCGCCCTCCAATATGGCATCCTTTACACAGGATCTAATATGGGAATTTAAAACATCTATATTGGCTCTTTTAAGGAGTGCTATGGCGGATAGAATCTGTGTAGATATATCCACACAATACCTATCTCCTTCTAACATCTTGATTATACCATCTACTTGGCCTCTAACCGTCTTCAGCTTCTGTGCCGCCTTTTTTTTACCAATATTCATGGTATCACCTTTTCACAATGCTCATATGCCATCCCCTCTATCACTAGCGTTCCCTTCATATCCTATTCCTCCACCTATTTAAAATTTCTAAGCCTCAATGAGTTGCTAACCACTGATACCGAACTGAACGCCATAGCGGCTCCCGCTACCATCGGATTTAAGAATCCAAATGCTGCAAAGGGAATTCCTACAGAATTATAGAAGAATGCCCAGAATAGGTTTTGGATTATCGTCTTCATGGTCCTATGGCTAAGCCTTATAGCCGTAACTATGCTAGTTAAATCCCCTCTCATAAGGGTGATATCAGCTGCCTCCATAGCTACATCGGTTCCAGTACCTATGGCAAAACCAACATCTGCCGCTACCAACGCCGGTGCATCATTGATTCCATCTCCAACCATTCCTACATTTTTGCCATCGTCCTTTATCTGCTCCACTACCTCGGCCTTATTCTCCGGCAACACTTCCGCCAACACCTTTTCTATACCTACCTGCTTTGCGATTGCCCTTGCGGTCCTTTCATTATCCCCAGTTAACATATATACCTCTAGTCCCATATCTTGCAATTCCCTTATGGCTTCCTTAGAATTATCCTTCAACTGATCTGCTACCGCAATTATTCCCCTTATCTTTTCATCTATAGCAATAATCATAGCAGTTTTGCCTTCTTCCTCCAACCGGAATAACTCCTCTTCAGTCTCCCCCGTAGATATAGAATATTCCTTCATAAGTCTTCTATTTCCTATGAGTATATCCTTTCCTTCTAAAACTGCCTCCAATCCCATGCCCGGTACAGCAGTAAAGGTTTCTGGTTCGGTAATTTCTAATGACTTTTCCTCCCCTTTTCTCACTATCGCTTGCCCCAATGGGTGTTCTGATGCCTTTTCAACTGTGGCCGCTACGCGCAATAGTTCATCTTCCCCCATTTCATCAATAGCCACTATATCGGTAACTTCCGGCTCACCTCTGGTGATAGTACCCGTCTTATCGAATACTATGGTATCCATCTTATGGGCCCTCTCCAAATGTTCCCCTGACTTAATTAAGATACCATTTTCGGCTCCCTTTCCGGTACCGACCATTATGGCTGTAGGGGTTGCTAATCCCAATGCACACGGACAGGCTATTACCAGGATCGCTACGGCATTTATGATCCCGACATTTAGATCATTCCCGATAAAATAGAAGCCTAGAAATGTTATAACTGCTATTCCAACTACCACAGGGACGAATATGCCCGATATCTTATCCGCTAACCGCTGCACTGGCGCCTTGGATCCCTGTGCATCCTCAACTAATTTTACTATCTGGGACAATACCATATCCTTCCCTACCTTGGTGGCTTCAAATTTAAATAGACCGAACTTGTTTATCGTTCCTCCTATTACCTCCTCGCCCACCGTCTTATCTATGGGAATACTCTCCCCTGTTATCATGGACTCATCTATGGCGGAATTTCCTTCCACTATAATCCCGTCCACCGGTATCCTTTCCCCCGGCCTTACCACAATTACATCACCTATTATCACATCTGCTATATCGATATCGCGTTCTTCGCCATCCCTTATTACCCTAGCAGTTTTGGGCTGCAGGCCCATCAATTTCTTGATCGCATCCGAGGTCTTGCCCTTTGCAACCGCTTCAAAGGTTTTACCCAGCAGTATCAATGTAATAATTACCGCTGATGCCTCAAAGTAATATTCCGGCACCCCTATATATAGATTATATATGCTAAAGAAGTATGCCGCCGACGTTCCCATGGCTATCAATACATCCATATTCGCCCCTCCACCACGAAGGGAATTATATGCCCCTTTGAAAAATCTAAAGCCTATTATGAATTGTACGGGGGTTGCTAATACCCATTGAAAGTATCCATTAGTCAGTATATTTTCCTTTCCCGCCATATGAAAGAACATCGCGGAAAATAAGGGCAAACTAAGGATTGCCGATATTATGAAGGAGGTCTTTAAGGACTTTATCTCCTTTTCCCTCAATTCCTTCTCCCTATCTAGGTCCTTTTCAGTTTCAATTTCCGCCTTGAATCCTGTTTTTTCTATAACTTTTACTAAGATGTCATCATCTATACTTCCCGAACGAAACTCTACAGTGGCCTTATTAGTGGATAGGTTTACATTTGCATTGACAACCTCCTCTAATCCCTTTAATGCCTCTTCTACCCTAGAAGAGCAGGAGGCTCAGGTCATCCCCTCTATCAATAATGTTCTTTTAACCATGGGTACCTCGAATCCAATTCTACCTATAGTATCTATAATCTGAGGTACATCGATCCTTTCTGGTTCGAATTCAACCGTGGCCCTCTGAGCAAGCAGATTCACCGTTGCCTCTATAACCCCATCCTGTTTCCCTATAGCTTCTTCTACCCTAGAAGAACAGGAAGCTCAAGTCATTCCTACTATATCTATAGTAACCCTATTAGTCTTCATCTTATCAACTCCTATTCTGTCCTACACCCCACCCCGGGGGTGGTGTCTTGTATTTATTATAATATACTTTGTTCGATTTGTAAACCCCCTGTTGGATTAGGGTGTGATAATGGTATGTTTTTATACCCTGCTAAATGGGCCTCGATCCCTTTCATCTAAATATATTATACCTATCTATTGCTTTTTTCATATATATGTATTACCATAATGATAACGATTATCAATAGCGGAGTTTTTTACGAAAGGAGGGGCCATGATGAATATTTCCCTATGTGAATTGCGTTGTGGGGATGCGGCTACGGTTAAAAGAATCTGTGCCGGTGGCTGTGCAACTAGGAGGCTATATGAGATGGGATTTAATACAGGTGCAAAGATTAAGGTTATCAAAAACGATTTCGGCCCTGTAATAGTTTCGTTGTTCGGAAATAAAGTCGCTGTGGGCAGGGGACTAGCCCAAAAGATAATGGTAGATGGATAGATGGGATTATAGCAATTTATTTTAACAGCTTATTATTGCTTAGACAGGAAGGTGATGAATTAATTGCGCACTATCGCTTTAGTTGGAAACCCCAATAGTGGCAAGACCACATTGTTCAATGCTCTCACAGGCTCTAATCAACATGTGGGGAATTGGCCCGGGGTTACAGTAGAAAAGAAGGAAGGCAAATTAAATTTTAAGGGAAAGGAGTACAATATAGTAGATCTCCCTGGGACCTATAGCCTAGGCGCCTTTTCAGAGGATGAAGTAATTGCAAGGGATTTCATTTTATCTGGAAATCCGGATGTGATCATAGATGTTGTAGATGCGAATAATATAGAGAGAAACCTATATCTCACCACCCAATTACTCGAGATGGGTAAAAAGGTTGTTATCGCATTGAATATGATGGATGAAGCGGAGAGGAAGAATATTCAATTTGATATAGGGAAGCTATCGAAGAAACTGGGCATCCCCGTAATTCCTACCATAGCATCCAAGGGGATAGGGATTGAAGATATTATGCAAGCCTCTATAGATATGATATATGGGGATATAGGGACTGGCAGTCCGTTGCAATATAATGAGATTATCAATCATCATATTGAATATATAGAGAATGTGCTTAAGGATGAAAAATTACCCTATCCTATAAGATGGACAGCCCTCAAGATCGTTGAAAATGATGAGGAGGTCCTCCAAAAACTTGAGGAATCCGATATCAGCGATGATTCGATGAGGAATATCGAAGATTTCTTTAAATACCATAGCAGCGAAAACTTTGAGCTTGAAATAATCGATTCCAGATATGCCTTTGCGCATAGGGTTACAGAGGGGGCTGTTAAAAGACCCCAAGAAGAGTCCACCACCCTTACGGATAGGATAGATAGAATTGTTACCAATAAGTACTTAGGTGTTCCCATATTTGCAATTATAATGTTCGTCGTCTTCCAACTCACCTTTGAGATTGGAGAGGAAATATTGGGAGAAGCTGCAGTTAGTTTAATCGAGAATCTAGGTGGACTGATTCAAGTATTTCTAATTGCTATAAAGGCACCAAATTGGTTTATATCCTTTATAATCGATGGGGCTATAAATGGGGTTGGGGCGGTCATTGAATTCGTTCCATTGATTACAATCCTATACCTATTGCTCGGTTTCCTAGAGGATAGTGGATATATGGCCAGGGCCGCATATGTCTGGGATAATTTAATGAGAAGGCTGGGCCTACAGGGAAGGGCCTTTGTGTCGATGATCATCGGTTTTGGTTGCAATGTTCCCGGAATTATGTCGACTAGAACCTTGGATAATAAAAAGGATAGGATGATAACCACCCTTATAAACCCATTTATGTCCTGTGGGGCTAAATTGCCAATATACTCGGTGTTTATCGCTGCATTCTTCCCAAATCATGGGGGCTTGATACTGTTTTCATTATATACATTGGGTATAATGATAGCCCTTATAATGGCCAAAGTATTTAGTAAAACCCTATTTAAAGGTGAATCATCATATTTAATAATGGAATTGCCGCCATATAGGATGCCAACCATTAAAAATGTTCTAAGAAATATGTGGGATAATATTTACGGCTTCTTAAAAAGAGCCGGCACTACCGTATTTGCAGTCGTTACCCTAGTATGGGTATTAGCAGTATTACCTGCATCCGCTGAGCCATATGGTCAATTTACTATCTTGGGTAGAATGGGTACATTCCTAGCCCCAATATTAATGCCTGCTGGCTTTGGTAATTGGCAAGCCTCCGTTGCATTGTTTGCCGGACTACCTGCTAAGGAGGCAGTTGTGGGCACCTTAGGGCTTCTATATGCAGGGGAATATGCCGAGGAGGGTAGCCTATTGATTAATTCTATCCAACAACATTTCACCTCATTAACGGCCCTATCCTATATGGTCATGACCCTACTATATACACCCTGCGCCGCTGTCCTAGGAACTATTAAAAAGGAAACTGGTTCCATAAAATGGACTGTATTTATGGCATTATATACCTTTGCAATAGGGTGGATTGTCGCTGTAATGGTATTTCAAATTGGTTCGTTATTAGGATTTAATTAAGATTGAGGGGGATGATCCCTTGTTAAAAGATGTGTTGAGAGAAATAAATGATTCAGATTATATATCCAAAGCTAATATAGCTATTAAATTGAATAGGACGGAGGGTTTGATAGAGGATGCATTTTCCCAGCTGATCCGGATGGGATATATTATTGAGGATAAGGGTGTTAATAACTGCAATATATCCTGTGGTAATTGTCCCCTTGCAAGATCCTGCAATAAAGAGTTTATAACCTCTATCGCCATTACAGAAAAAGGATATAAATTATTACAAAAATAGTCTATTTTTATGTTTATTATCATAGATATGGGTATAATTATAATAGGAACAGAAGTATATACCCGTTATCACCAATAAGCCTTGAGGTTCCAAATAGAACCATAGTTATCTCCAACCTATATGTTTATCAGTTGGTTGTAGTTTCAAGGATTCTAAGTTTCAAGGTATGTATAGCTTTAAAAATGAGTAAGGCATTCTGTAAGTAGGCAAGTGTAGAAAGATTTAAAATCGGTTACTTTTTCAACAGTTAGGAGAGTCGTAAATAAATTGCAAAGTAAGAGTGATGTAAGTAAGATGGGTTGGAATAACGGTATATGGTTCTATGTTGTATGACGGAGGAGTTGCTAGAATAACTTCCTCCGTCTATTATTTTTGAATCGATTTTCCGTCATCCTTTGCTACTCCTGTTGAATTTTATCTACTTTATGAATATAATTAATGTATCGAGGATTTATACACTAAATCAAAAGGAGATAAATAATATGAATGATATTGATTGGCAAGAGAAGAAGAATCTGACCATGCTAGCCGATTTCTATGAATTCACAATGGCTAATGGCTTTTTCGAAAACGATATGCAGGACGAAATCGCCTATTACGATATGTTTTTTAGATCCATACCGGATGATGGTGGGTTCGCCATAATGGCTGGTGTGGAGCAGCTGATCGAATACATAAAAAGCCTTAGGTTCTCTGATGAAGATATTGAGTACTTCAGATCAAAGAATATGTTTGATGAAACCTTTTTAGATTATCTAAGAAATCTTAAGTTTGAATGCGATGTTTGGGCCATTCCAGAGGGCACTCCTATTTTCCCTAGGGAGCCCATTGTAATAGTGAGGGGACCTTTGATACAAGCCCAGATAATCGAAACTATGGTATTGCTAACCGTCAATCACCAGAGTTTAATAGCAACAAAGACCAATAGAATAGTACGGGCTGCTCGCGGCCGTCCCGTGATGGAGTTTGGCTCTAGAAGGGCCCAAGGATATGAAGGGGCCATATTGGGTGCAAGAGCAGCATATATAGGTGGCGCCATTGGTACGGCCTGCACCATTGTAGATAGGGACTTCAGTATTCCCGCACTGGGCACCATGGCACATAGCTGGGTGCAGGTATTCCCCACGGAATTGGATGCCTTCAGAGCATATGCACGACTTTACCCCGATAATTGTACCCTATTGGTCGATACATATAATGTATTGAAATCGGGCATTCCGAATGCCATCAAGGCGTTCAATGAGGAAATAGTGCCTAGAGGATTCAGGCCAAAGGGAATTAGATTAGACAGCGGAGATATTGCATATCTATCCAAGGAATCTAGAAGGATGCTAGATGAGGCAGGGTTTGAAGACTGCGATATAGTGGCCTCTAGTAGCCTAGATGAACATGTTATAAGAGACCTATTGAATCAAGGAGCCAAGATAGATTCCTTCGGAGTTGGTGAGAGGCTTATAACGGCAAGATCCGAGCCAGTCTTTGGAGGGGTATATAAATTGACCGCAGTTGAAGAAAATGGGACAATAGTTCCTAAGATCAAGGTTAGCGAAAATGTCGGCAAGATCACAATACCTGCATTTAAACAGGTATATAGATTATTCGATAAGGACAGCGATAAGGCTATAGCCGATGTCATAACCTTGCATGACGAGGAGATCGATGATTCAAAACCCTATGAAATATTCCATCCCATATATACATGGAAGAGAAAGACATTGACCAATTTCTATGCTAAAAAATTATTAGTTAGAATATTCGATAAAGGGAAATGCGTCTATAATAGCCCACCTATAAATGATATAAGGGATTATTGTAAAGAACAGATAGACAACCTATGGGATGAGGTCCTCAGATTTGAAAATCCTCATCAGTATTTTGTAGATCTATCCCAACCCCTATGGGATATAAAGGATCAGTTGCTCAAACAGAATGAATAAGGTCGACAATTCTCCCACAATCAAAAAACAGAGTTGTGATAGCAGGGTATGCTATCACAACTCTGTTTTAGAAGGCTTCTCTAGAATAATCCCAACCTCTCCACTATTCCCGAAATAAATACTATCAATATAGCTACCGGCGATACTATCCTAAATAGGAAGCTCAACGCCTTTACATATTGTACCTGGATAGTTCCATTATTGGTAAGCTGTTTCTCAACTATGCTCTTATCCAACCTCCAGCCAACAAATATGGAGCTTATAAATGCGGATATCGGTAGGAAGAAATCCGCGGTCATATTATCTAGAAAGTCAAATATATTATCTCCAAATAATTGTATACTGCCAAGTGGCCCATTTGATAGAGAGGCCACCATTCCCACTAATGTAATCAAAAGAGCTGTAATCATAGTAGCCTTTACCCTCCCCATTCCAAACCTTTCCATTACATAGGCTACTACCGCTTCTAACAATGATATTGTAGATGTTGTCGCAGCTAATGCTAATAATGTAAAGAACATAATTGAAAATATATATCCACCGGGCATCTGTACGAATACATTTGGTAAGGTGATAAATACTAGACCCGCCCCACTGCCAGGTTCTATTCCAAAAGCGAATACCACCGGGAATATCGCTACTCCCGCTAATACCGCTATCAATGTATCTGCAATACTTATATTCAACGAGGTCATGCTTAGGTTTTCATCCCTGGGAATATAGGAACCATAGGTGATCATAATGCCCATCCCCAAGCTCAATGAAAAGAAAGCGTGGCCCAAAGCCGCCAATATTCCTTCTCTTGATAATTCTGCAAAATTAGGTTTGAGTAGAAAATCCAATCCCGGTTTTCCCCCTGGTAATGTAATAGCCCTTATATCCAATATGATAATTATCAATAATAGCAACGGTACCAATATCTTAGATATCTTTTCAATTCCCTTTTCAACCCCGGAGGCCACTACAAAAGATGTTATCCCCATAACTATAATTTGCCAAATAATTGGTTTTACGGGATCGGATATAAATCCGACAAAGTAGCTCTCTACCCCCTCAGCACCAAGCCCTGCGAATTTGTTTAGGGCAGCACTTACTATATATTCCAAAGTCCATCCAGCTACAACTCCATAGAATGAAAGGATCAGGAATGCAGCACCGACTCCCAGGACTCCACTTATAAACCAGGGCTCCTCTGGAGCTAACCTATGATATGAACCTATGGCATTTCTCTTCCCTTCCCTACCAATGATAAATTCGGCTATCATAACAGGAATACCTATTATAGCAACGCATAATAGATAGACTATTAGGAATGCTCCTCCTCCGTATATTCCGGTAATGTACGGGAACCTCCATATATTTCCCAAGCCTACCGCAGAACCTATAGCTGCTGCAAGCAGGCCAAAACTAGTTTTAAAGCCTTCTCGATTATTATCTAGTTTATCGCTCATTACACTCCCCCCTTTGAAAAATATATATGACTAGATTATTAAGAATATATCCCTTTCCTGCTGAAATGTCAAGCACTTTTCAAAATAGTCAGAAAGTTTAAATTTTAACTAAGTATTAAATATGAAAAAATAGAAAGGGTAACGTATCCCAATCAATAGTGTTGGCGGAGAGAGAGGGATTCGAACCCTCGGCACAGCAAGCTGTGCAGTGGTTTTCGAGACCACCACCTTCAACCTCTCGGACATCTCTCCATCATTTCTTTCTCAATTTTTTAAAGAATTCCCTTATAATAGAACTACATTCCTCTTCCAATACTCCAAAGGTCGTATCCACCCTATGATTGAAATGAGGATTATTTACTATATTCATAACGGAGCCACAACAACCCGCCTTAGGGTCTTTTGCTCCCACTGCCAACCTATCTATCCTAGAATTTATTATAGCGCCTGCACACATACTACAGGGTTCTAAGGTTACATACATAGTACATCCTAATAAGCGCCATCCATTTAAACTTTTACTAGCCTTTCTGATGGCAATCATCTCTGCATGGGCTGTTGGATCCTTTAAGCTTTCCCTTTTATTATGACCTCTTGCTATGACTTTTCCTTCATGAACAATAACAGCACCTACTGGTACTTCATAGGTGCTAAAGGCCTTATAAGCTTCTTCTAAAGCTAACTTCATAAAGATTTCATCCATATATAACCACCAAAATAAAAATGGTGCACCCGGGAGGAATCGAACCCCCGACTCACGCCTTAGGAG
>JAAYRM010000167.1 GCA_012518745.1 Tissierellia bacterium | reverse complement strand
ATGATCCATCTATTCTATAGATTTTCCCTAGATAATGATCTGATGGGAATAGGTGACGGCGTGCTATATATTACCAAGAAGGCCTCCCAATTCCTGAGGCTTACCGATAAGGATAAGTATAGCCTCCTGATTCAGTATCTGTGGAGCAATGAATTCCTATTGGGATTATGCAGGGCATTGGATAGGGATGATCTGGATACCGTGAAGGCTAGTATATTGAAATTATTGGATAGTCTCAAACCCAATACATTTTATAAGATAAATACGCTCCTTCCAGCCTATGTTGATACTCCAAAGATACTATCCCAGCATAATAGGTATCTGGAGTTGATAGGTCTGATGGAGTTAAAGCATAAACCCCACCTAGGCATTAGCGTTACATCCCTAGGTAAGGTGGTGTTTCGAACCCTTATAGGGGGACATAAATCGGGCGAGGAGATATCCAAGATAATAAGTTTAGATGAATATAGGAGATGTGAGTAGGTTTCTTTAAAATATATCTTATCGAGGTGGAGATAGATTATGAAAGATGCTAGGATTGAGCATATAGTAGCAAGAGTGAAGGATATGCCAGTCCTTCCAAGTAGACTCAATAGGATTATGGATATTACTGAGGATCCGGATTCTACTGTGGAGGATCTTGAAGGGGAGATATTATTGGATCAAAGCCTCACCTCTAGGATACTGAGGCTAGCCAATTCTGCCCATTATGGTTATCCCCGTAAAATAGATACCATATCCCAGGCTGTCATATTGTTGGGATTCCAAACCATCAAGAGTATGGCATTGGCCTCTACCGTAAATAAGATGATGACCCGAGAGTTGAGTGGATATGCCCTTGCAAAGGATGCCCTATGGACCCAATCGCAAACCTGTGCAATAATATCTAGATATATTGCCAGGGATGTGGGTTTTGGCAATCCGGAAAAGGCGTATATAGGGGGATTGTTGCGGGATATTGGAAAGACGATATTGAACCATTATGTAGACAAGGAGTACAATGCCATCAGCAATAGGGTTAAGTTTGGCAAGGTCTCATTTCTAGAAGCGGAGGAAGAGATTCTCGGCTTCAACCACGCACAGGTTGGGGGAAGGATAGCCGAAAAATGGAATTTCCCCATAGAATTAGTCGAGGCCATCGGACTCCATCATAGTCCGGAACGATCTACTGAAGATCCCAAGTTGGTATCCATAGTCCATATAGCCGATTCGATCACCATGATGATAGGAATAAGCATAGGAGCGGATGGGTTAACCTATCCCTTTTCTCCATTTGCCCTTCACGAGCTGGGCTATGACCCCAAGGATATGGAGCAACTGATATCCCGATCTCATGATCTCATAGTGGACATGGATAGCTTCAATCTATAGCAATCATATTGTGTCAACTTTAGATAGGGAACCTTCCCTATCTATATAGCTCAGGTGCCACATTCCGTATATGTGCTCAGGAGTAGGATTCCTACCTCCCTTTCCTCGTCGGTCAATTCCCTAGAATTTATTATGAGCTCGAGATCACGGGGTAGGCTTTCATCCGATTCATCATATACCCTTAATTCATGCAAGGCCAAGGCCATTATATTTACCTTTTCAGGAGTTTTGGCCAATGCCCTTATAAATTTCAACTTGTCTAGCCTATAGGTCTTAGCGATGATTTCCGCAAATTTAGAACTCTCCTCCCTATAGAACTCATCCGCCATATCTATCAATACCATTATATTGGCCTCCCCTTCAATCCGGCGTTCCGATAGCCATTCAAGTAATTCCAGAACACTACCCTCGCCGTAGGCATGTTCCAGCCTGTCGAAATCTATATTGGGAAGCAGTTCCAATGCCTTTGCTAGGTAT
>JAAYRM010000166.1 GCA_012518745.1 Tissierellia bacterium | reverse complement strand
TGTCGATATTGGGCTATCTATTACAACTGAACATAAGGACGATGGCAACAACTCATTATAGCCAGCTGAAGATATACGCCCTAACCACGGATAACGTGCGAAATGCATCTGTAGAATTTGATATAGAAACATTGAGCCCCACGTATAGACTGTTAATAGGGGTTCCGGGGAAATCCAATGCTTTTGAAATATCTCAGAGGCTGGGCCTGCAGGATTATATAATCGATTATGCCAGGGAGATGATATCCAAAGAAAATGTGGAATTCGAGGATGTACTACAGGCTATCGATAAAGATAGAAGAATAACGGAGGAAAGAAAACTCGAGGCGGAGAGATTGCAGTATGAGGTAGATAAACTGAAGGATGAATTGAATAGGGAAAAAGAGAGGATAGAAAAATCCAAGGATAGAATAATACTAAGGGCGAAAGAAGAAGCTAGGAGCATATTAAGGAGAGCTAAGGATGAGTCCGATGGCATTATTAAAGAGTTAAAACAGGTATCGAAGGCCATCGATAGGGACAGAAATAGAAAGATACAGGAATCTCAGGAAAGGCTTAAATTGAGCTTAGATGAGGTGGAGGGTTCATTATCCGAGGACATATTAAATGTACAATCTAAAGAGCCACCCAGGGAACTGAATATGGGGGATAAGGTAGAGGTTCTATCCCTTAATCAGGTAGGGGATGTGCTAGAGCCCCCCGATGATGATGGAAATGTATTGGTACAAGTGGGGTTGATGAAGGTTAATGTGCATATATCCACTTTAAAGCTATCGAAAGATGAAGATGCTGAAAAAACTACGGTCAGCACAAAGAGAATTATTAGATCTAAATCGTCTCATATAAAAAATGAAATTGATCTTAGGGGAACAACTTTGGATGATGCCCTGTTGACGCTGGATAAATACATAGACGATGTTTATATTGCCGGGCTTAAAGAGGCTAGTATTATACACGGTAAAGGAACCGGGGTATTGCGTAAGGGGATAAGGGAGTATGTAAGAGGGCATAGGCTTATAAAATCCTCCAGGCCCGGAAAGCATGGGGAGGGTGGGGATGGAGTTACCATAATAGGTGTGGATACATAGGAATTACCCTCTATAAATATGGAGTTTTATTTAATTATGGGAGGCAGAATATATGATAGATTTTAAGCAGGAAGTGGTAGAAGCGATATTTGAGGTCGGCAACGGGTTAGATAAGGAGGAGATCGAATCCTTAATAGAAATTCCCCCTTCCTATGATATGGGTGATTATGCTTTTGCTTGCTTTAGATTAGCTAAAACCTATAGGAAAGCCCCCAATCTAATTGCTAAGGAATTGGCGGTAGAGATAGATGGTGGGGATTGTTTTCAAAAGATTGAAAGTGTAGGGCCATATATAAATTTCTTTATAAATAAGGCTAAATTGACGAAGACTGTAATAGATAGTATAAGGGAAAGAGGTACGGAATTTGGCTCTACCGATATAGGACAGGGTAGAAAGGCATTAGTCGAATTTTCATCACCCAATATAGCAAAGCCATTCCATATAGGACATATCAGGTCCACGGTAATAGGAAATTCCCTATATAAGATATTTAAATTTCAAGGTTTTGATACCGAGAGGTTGAACCATTTAGGGGATTATGGGACTCAATTTGGGATGCTTATTGCGGCGTATAGAAAATGGGGCGATATGGAGGCTATAGAGGCCGATCCTATAAACGAACTATTAAAGCTATATGTTAAGTTCAATGAGGAGGCTGAAAAGGACGAGAGCCTTAAAGAAGAAGCTAGATATTGGTTTAAGGAGCTGGAGAATGGAAATGAGGATGCTCTCGAGCTATGGCAGTGGATTAGGGATGTCAGCTTAAAGGAATTTAATAAGGTATACAATCTTCTAGGCATTGAATTCGACTCATATACAGGGGAGAGCTTCTATTCGGATAAGATGCCGGGGGTTATAGAAGAGATGGAGCAAAAGGGTTTGTTGGAGGAATCAGAAGGAGCAGCTATTATCGATTTAGAGGATTATGGAATGCCACCAGCCCTAATCAAAAAAAGTGATGGTTCCACTCTCTATACCACTAGGGATATAGCAGCTGCAATATATAGAAAGGAACATTATAATTTCAATAAGAACATATATGTAGTAGGATCCCAACAGAATTTGCATTTTAAGCAATGGATAAAGGTTATAGAACTGATGGGGTATGATTGGGCGGATGATTGCGTACACGTACCCTTTGGGATGGTGAGCCTAGAAGATGGAACCCTGTCTACTAGAAGGGGTAGAGTTGTTTTTTTAGAAGATGTATTGGAGAAGGCAATAGCAAGCACATTGAAGATTATGGAGGAGAGAAACCCCGATCTAGATAATAAGGAAGAAGTCGCTAAGGAGGTTGGGATAGGGGCTATAATATTCCAAGAATTATTTAATAATAGGATCAAGGATTATGTCTTTAGTTGGGAGAGGACCCTCAGCTTCGAAGGGGAAACGGGGCCATACGTTCAATACACCCATGCTAGGGCCAATAGTCTATTGCAAAAAGGGAATTTTAACCCAGATGATGCAATTGATTATGCTCTACTCGATAATGATGATGAAATAGGATTGATAAGGCTCCTATATAAATTCCCCGATGCAGTAATAGATGCCCTAGATAGATATGAACCATCTATTATAACAAGGCATATAATTGAAATAACGAAGGCCTTTAATAAGTTTTATAATAGCTGCCCAGTATTATCGGCGGAGAAGGAATTGAAAAGCGCACGTTTGATGCTGGTATATGTAACCAAGATGGTATTGAAGGTAGGATTGGGCTTATTGGGAATAAAAGCTCCGGACAGAATGTAGGGATGGATGATATGGATTTTGAAAAAATCACAAATCCCCTTATGACAGCATTTAAGGAGGATCAGATAAGGAATCATGGGCCTTCTCATATTACGGATTTAATAATAATAACTATCAAATGCCTTATGCCATCTGAAGAGGAGCTTGGGGTAAATATAGATTATAGAAGATATGAAGAGGAAATAAAACTATGGGAATATTATAGGCGTGGAGAAAACAATTCGTTGATAAATATATTGGGCGATATAGATCCCCATATCTACTGGAATGGTAGAGATGATACTGCAATACTTAGAATGTTGCCCATTGTATTGGCAAATAAAGATTATTTGATACTAAGAGAAGAAGCGATAAAGAACGTATTGTTTTCTACGGGGAATATAGAGACAATAATGGAGGCCTTACTTGTAGCTAAGCTATTATATCTAATTTTGGTGGATACAGAGGATATATGCCATCATCTAAAACAGGAGATTATAAATCTGTCACAAGTCGATTTTATGGATAGATATCAAAATAGGTTTAGGGCGCCGATAGGGGCCTATGATGGACAGTTTTCTATAGATTTTGAACGACATAAAATCCATGCCCTGAATATCCTCAATTCATCCCGCTCTCAATGGTTTGAAAGCTTACAGGATTGCATGAAGGTCTATTTGGACAATCTATCTGGTGACAGCATAATAGGTAGCAGTTTAGAGTCTTATTTGACGGGGCAGAATATAGGTGAGACAAAATTAGCTAATTATTATGCAGGCTTAGCTATCTATATTTGCAACTTGAGGAGGGGTAGGATAGATCCAAATGCCCTGAAAATTGATAGGTATGATCTACCAGATGTATTTCAGTTTGATGAAGGTGATGTGTTTTTCCACTCATTATTGAATAAGTCCAAGGTGATTAAGAAGGAAATAACTTCTGAGGGGTTGATCATATACCTGTCTACTAAACTCGGCATATATAAGTTTATAAAATAATCGAACCTTCCGCAACGGGAAGGTTTTTGTATAGCGATCCTATATTATCATAGGGAATTTTCAATTATTAGGATTTATGTAGATATTCTAAAAATTCATCCTTGCTACTTTCCGCTAGGGAACTCAATTCCATCAGGATATTATTTTTCAAATCAAGAAACTCATCTACATTTGTATGGGTGCCCGTATATTCTAGCGCCTTAATTATTAATAGCAAATCCCTTTTGGGTATCTCCTGTATGGATATTTTATCGAATTTTCTCATTTATAGACCCCTTTCATAAATTATCTCTATGTCCATCTATATATATTCTATACTCTTTTCTAAAACCTTGCAATCCTACAATAATAGACAGAATTTAAAAATCATATTAAATCAATTCATGTGGCTTCGATAAGGATATGATATAATGGTACGTAGTTTTAAACAAAGGATGGTATGAATTATGAAAACTATATTGACGACTTTAAATGCTAGTTATATTCATTCATCCCTATCGATAAGATACTTGGAATCCTATTGTAGGGATAGATACGATATAGAGCTAATAGAATTTACCATAAATCAGAACATAGATTATATAGCCGGGGAATTATATAAGATGAATCCAGATGTCATAGGGCTTTCCACCTATATATGGAATATGGAGGAAACCTTAAGGGTGTCAGAGATCATAAAAATTGTAAATCCCGGTATTAAAATCATACTAGGGGGGCC
>JAAYRM010000165.1 GCA_012518745.1 Tissierellia bacterium | reverse complement strand
TGGTATGGGTAGGATTTGGCTACGTTGTAACGGGTTTATTTGTAGGTGGAGTACTAGCCGGTTTTGGCGGGCAACCAGGCCTACCACCCACTTCTGCTCTATGGGCTATCATCTTGGGAATGGGTTCCCTGACCATTATGACATCCCTTCTTGGCATAATGGCCCAGAAGACTGGGATGAACCTAGCACTTGTAAGTAGGTATTCCTATGGACAAAAAGGGGTCAATCTACCCATGGCAGTTATGGCATTACTAACCCTAGGCTGGTTTGCTAGTATTACGGGGATGGTAGGACAGATATGGGGATCCTTCGTAGGGAATCCTTCTGGAATCGTGGTATTCAATCCAGCATCCATCGGATATGCAGCTATACCTCCGATAACATTGGAAGAATTCCTGGCCTGTGCAATATTTGGATTAGTATTCACCATAACCGCATACTACGGAATAAAGGCTATCGAGGCTATTGCCATTCCGGTAGGGCCCATAATCCTAGTCATCGCTATGGTAGTAGGAGTTGGGATGCTACAGGAAGGCGGAGGAATGGCACCATTTCTTGAAGAGGCCAACAAACTAGGTGGGCTGGGATTAGGAAATGGAATAACGGTGGTGGTGGGTAGTTGGATTGCAGGTGCAGTAATGGGGGTGGACCTATTTAGATTCAACAAATCCGTCAAGGCGGTGTTCGCCGGAGTTTTTGCATGCTTTATATTTACCAACCCATTGCTGAATATAGTTGGATATATCGGAGCCATATCCGTAGGGCAATTCAACTATGTAGAATGGATGCTTACCAAAAATCTATTATTAGCCGTAATAGGGGTATTCGCGTGGACTGCTTCGCTTTGGACTACCAATAATGCAGAGCTCTACTGTAACTCGCTTTATACAGGGCCGGTTCTCGCATCTTATGGCAAATACATCCAAAGAAGGAAGTTGGTTCTGTGGGCCGGTATAATAGGCACTATATTGGGATCATTGGCATTTTATCAGATATTTTTTGCAGACTTTATAACCGTGCTAGGTGCAGCAGCACCACCATTAGCAGGACCATTGATAGCGGATTATTATTTCATTAAGAAGCAAAACTATATAATTGAGAACTATAACGATGAACCCATCTATCGGACATCCGGCGTAGTATCCTTCATAATCGGGGCTATATTAGGATTGGTATTCCAATATGTATTGCCATTGCCATATGGATTACCGTCTGGATTATTCGCCCTAGTGATTACGGTATTCATATATGTCCTTATATATAAACATACTAAGGACTACGAATATGATAGAGAGTTATATAAGAGTAAGGGTATCGAAATAGGGGGTTAGAATTATGAAGAAGGTTGTACTCAATGAATTCAGTGCTAGGGAATTAAAGGAATTGATTGCCGATGGCAGGATAGACAGCGCGATTACGATCTTTGGAAGTTGTGAAAGCCATGGTTGGCATCTGCCATTGGGGCCAGACCTATTTGTTCCTAGTGAAATCGCAAAGAGGGCGGCCAATAGGTTAGATAGGACCATAGTGGTGCCCGGGGTACCTTTTGGGACCTCAATCCATTATAATCAATTTCCATTATCGGTTACATTGCGTTTTGAAACCACAATAGCCATAGCCGAGGATATATTTGAGAGCCTCGTAAACCATGGGATAAAGCATATAGTCATACTCAACGGCCATGATGGCAATATACCAGCTCTAGAGATTGCGGCTAGGAATGTGAAGGATAGGCATAAGGATGCCGTATTGGTCTACCTTCCAGCTTGGTGGGAGTTGACAGGTGCCAAGATGGGCGAGGATTTCGAGGTATGGCAGGGGCTTGGGCATGGTGGAGAGGGGGAAACCTCTATAACCATGGCAGTCAGACCGGATTTGGTGAATCTTGAATATGCGGAAGCCCAAATCCCTGAAGATGTGATAAGACTAGGGGAACATGCAACGATAATTTGGGATATTGAGGAGGTTACGGCAACGGGAGCCACAGGGGATCCAACAAAGGCCACCATGGAAAAAGGTGAAAAGATGTTGGATTGCGTAACCGATTACCTAGTAGAACTGATTGAGGAATTGGAAGAGAGCGATTGGAATTACGATTATAGAAAGAAATAATTGGCAATAGAGTGTTCGGCATTTTAGAATTATAGAGGAAGATGAAATAAAGGGGCGGCTCCTTTGGGCGGATAGAGCTTGAAAGGATGGCTGCCCTTTTATTATAGTAGAGGAGGATTATATGATATTTATAAAAAATGGGCATATTCTGACCATGGAGGAGGAAATCTTTGAAGATCCGCCACGCATTCTCGTGACTTTAGTCATGAGTTAGTGGCGGTATATGTTGCATTAAAACTACATCAAATTTCCTGACATAGCTAAAATATCACCGTTACATATGTTATAATATAATTAAAGGGAAGGTGAC
>JAAYRM010000164.1 GCA_012518745.1 Tissierellia bacterium | reverse complement strand
TGCAGATCCCCATCTATCCGATATCTAACTCGAATATCCTTTGCATAGGGCTCTATATGTATATCGCTGGCTTTCATCTCAACAGCCTGTTCAATTATTGAATTAATCAACTTTACAATTGGCGCTAATGTTACCTCTATTAATTCATCATCCTCCAACTCGGAGACATCTCCAATTCCATAGGATTCTGCAAATTCCTTTGCCATCTTTTCGGCTGATTCCTTCCTATAGTGCCTATCTATATTCTGCAATATATCATCCTTAGTGGAAATGACGGGTTGAATATCATAGCCTGTATATATTTTAACATCATCGATCGCAAAGATATTTAAGGGGTCCACCATAGCCACAATAAGAAGATTTTCCCTTTCATCGATAGCGATTAATTCATATCTTCTAGCCATGTTTTCTGGAACCTTGGTAACCACTTCTGGATTAATAGTAAATTTATTTAGGTCCACATGTGGAATGCCCAGTTGAAACTCCAAGACCTCTATAATATCGTTATTGGTAACATAACCCTTTTCTACAAGAACCTCTCCAAGTCGTTTGCCTGATATACTCTGATCCTTCAATCCTTCATTCAATTGTTCCCTTGAAATCCTCCCGTGATTGAGTAATAATTCACCCAATTTTAAATTTGTTGTTCTCATTCACACACCATCTTCCCCTTTTAGTCTAAGTCAGGATCTCTATGTAAATATTGCATATATGATATTATTCAACATATGTATTTAAAATCCTTCTTATTTCCTTAAAATCTTTTAAAGTTTTAAACTTTTCGTCCTTATTCCATATAGCTTGGCTACATAAGGCTTGATTTATCAGCATAGAAAGTCCTCCCATAATAGGATACCCTTTTTTTCGAGCTAATCTCATAAATTTAGTTTTTTGAGGTTTATATATGGTATCGTATACTATTAGCTTTGAAGAAAAGCCTATAAGATCAATAGGAGATTCATCTACCTTAGGATACATTCCAACCGAAGTGCAGTTGATTATCATATCAATTCGGTCTTTAGGTATATTATTCAATTCTAAATTCCCATATTCAACCACAACCTCGGGAAAGAAATCCTTTATCCTATTCGATAATCTCCTTGCCTTCATCATCGTTCTATTATTGATGAAAATCTTTCTCACACCTTCCATAGCCAAAGACATTGCTATTGCATTGGCTACACCACCTGCACCTAATATGAGAATACTTTTGTCCTTTATACTAACTCCATTTAATTTCAAAGACTTTATAAATCCCATCCCATCGGTATTATATCCTATCAACTTTCCGTCCCGATTTTCAACCGTATTAACCGCACCTATGGTTTTAGCTTCGAAGGATAGATCATCTAGATATTCTATAATTGATATCTTATGAGGTAAGGTCACATTAAAACCTTTTATATCTAAAATCTTGAAAGAATTGATAACGGTTTGTAGATCGTTTTTTTTCACATCGAATGATATATAGATATTTTGTAAACGATTTATTTGAAAAAAATTATTATGAATTATTGGGGATAAGCTCTTGGATATGGGATGACCAATTAAACAATAGATCTGTGTATTCCAAGTTATGTCCATTGATTTACCTCCTAGTTTATTTACCATTATTATAGCAGATATTGCTAAAAAATGTTTATTATCATATATGATAAGGTCAGATATGATTTAACATTGTTCTTATTTATCCCATATAACTTAAAAATTAGCCTAAATAAAAAAACGATAAAGTGCAAAAATAGATATAGGAGGTGGACATTTTGAAAAAAAATAAAATCACATTTTTAGCCCTTCTTGTCGCCCTAGTAATTGCTTCTATTGGATGTACAGCTACTAGGCCACGAACTCCGATGAATCCAAACACGCAGAACAGGATAGGAGTAAGGAATCAAGGAGTAAGAAATCCAAACCAGGATATGGCGAGACGAAGGAACTTAAATATGATGGGTGGCGGAGGAAATAATATAACCGACAGGGATCCGAATGCTACGGACAATATGATTAAACGAGATACCGGCATAGGACCTAGGACCTCGACCAATTTAACCGGACGGGATAGAATGGACACCAACACCCTATGGCATAGGGGCAATGTGATAGCTAAGAAGGTAAACCATCTAAAAGAAGTTAATAATTCTACAGTCCTATTGAGTGGCAATACCGCTGTTGTAGGGGTAGATATCGATAGGAATGTACAAGGTCAATTGACCAACGATTTAAAGAATAGAATTATCAAGGCGGTTAAAGATGCCGATGGTAGTATTAGAAATGTAAGTGTAACTGCCGATCCAGACCTATTTACTAGAATATCCAATCTAGAGAAAGATATAAGAGATGGAAAACCAATATCTGGGTTTGCTGAAGAGTTCCGAGAAATGCTCAGAAGGATCAATCCTGTAAGATAAATCCGGGTTTCCGGATTTATCTTTTTTTAAATCTATGTAATTCATCGAGGTATCGATATGATCCTCAGTATTATTCCGCTATCGGTATAATAAAGTACATAATGTACAAAATAAGTATACCAATTCTGAAAGGATGGCTGCTATGGAGTTAAAAGAAAATATTATCGTTCCCCTTGGATACGGTAAATTTATAAGATCGGATAGAATTGTTGCATTAGAGCCCATCGAAAATGATCGAGGTCCAGGAAAGAGGACCTATGTCTATGCCGAAGGGATAGATAGCCCCTTGATTGCCTCCCGTACTGAAATATCGATCCTAGCCAATATAGTAGAGACACCCAGGGAGATACTGGAAACTATCGCCGCAATAGAATTGATGCAGGATCTATTAGATGATATTGAACAGACCGGCCCTATGTTGAAAAAGAGCATAAAAAAAGAGGCTGGTATCGATTTGGATAAGATTAAGGCAAAGATCGAGGAGATTCTCAATCATGAATTGGAGATCGATGGCAAATCGACCCATCTCAATCGATCATAGCCTTGCTAAGTTTATCTATAGCCCGTTTTTCTATTCTAGATACATATGACCTCGAAATTCCCAATATTTTTGCTATCTCCTTTTGGGTTTTCCTATATCCATCTATCAACCCATATCTATGCTCTATTATCATTCTTTCCCTATCCTGTAGGCTTTTACCTATAACCCTATGCAATTTATTGATTTGAAATTTTAAATGCACCTCATCCAATATATCATCTACATCCGTTCCCAGTACATCCAATAGGGATATCTCATTGCCCTCCTTATCCACCCCTATAGGTTCCTGTAGGGACATGTCACCCTTGGTCTTCTTATCGGATCTTATGATCATCAGAATTTCATTATCGATGCATCTGGCCGCATAGGTAGCAAGCCTAGTCCCCTTATTCATATCGAAGGTGGATATGCCCTTTATCAACCCTATGGTACCTATCGATATCAAATCATCTATATCCTTCCCCGTATTGTGATACTTCTTCACTATATGGGCGACTAACCTTAGATTCCTTTCTATGAGAATATTTCGGGCATCCTCATCCCCCTGTTGATATAATTTTAAATAATACCTCTCCTCCTCCCTGTCCAGAGGCCTCGGAAATGACTTACTGCTAGCGATATAACCTGCGAGTATTACAAAGGACTCTAGGACCCTACTCAATATAAATAGTAATTGTGTAATCATAAAGACACCTCACCTTCCCCATACCTAAGTATATGTGCATGAGGCCATTGTGGTGCAAGTCCTATCTATTTATATTATAGATGGACCTAGAAATATCGGAAAATATAGGTACAGCCGTTTGAGAACCCGATATCCCCTCCTCTATAAAGACGGTTATCACGTATTGCGGATTTTGTAACGGATAAAACCCCGAGAACCATCCATGCACGGTTTTTTTGCCATTTAAAACGGCCTCAGCAGAACCGGTTTTTCCCGCTGCCCCTCCTATATCATCCAAGTCTAGATTATCAGCTGTACCATCTCGAACCACCTCCGCTAGATATTCCCTAGCAATTCCACTAGTTTTTTCGGATATTACCCTTTGATCCTGTGCGCGTTCAAATTTCCTGATCATATATCCATCCTGTGCTACTATGCCTTCCACTATGGACATCCCCTTTCTAGTCCCATCGTTTGCGATGGCAAGCATCATATTGGTTATCTGAAGCGGCGTAACCTCTATACTGCCCTGTCCTATGGAGATATTCCCCATATTTGGACCTATTAAATCTGCACCCGATGGTAGATTGCCCTTATTTTCCTCCGAGAGTCCGATATTTAGTTTATTTCCAAATCCCAATCTATTGGCCATATGGATTATGCTATCACCCCCTAAGCCCCTGCCCAATTGAATAAATGCAGAATTGCAGGATTGCGAAAATGCCTCCTTTAACGTTATATGCCCGTGCCCATCCCCGTTATTACAGCCAATTATACGATTGCCGGCCCTTTCATAGCCATTGCAATAGAACCGATCATGGAGGTGGCCATCATCCTCCTCTAGGGCCGCTAGTAATACCACCAGTTTAAATAGTGAGCCAGGTGGATATCCAACCTGTACCGCCTTATTATATAGGGACATATCCCCTCTATCTAAGTATTTATATATATTATTCTGATCAAAATTGGGCCTACTCGCCATCGCCAATATACTTCCGGTTTTGACATCTGCTACTATTGCAGCACCCCTGCTCTCCCCCCTATCGAGTATCCGCTCCACCTCCCTCTGTATATGATAATCAACAGTCAATTTAACCCCGCTTGGCTCCTTTGGATCCACACCCTTATTGACTAAATACTCCTCCTTGGTAAATATTTTCCTTCGTTCGTCTAATCCCACATATACCGAATGCTCTCCTTCATTGCACAATACCTCATCATAGACCTTTTCTATACCCGCCTCCCCTCTATTTT
>JAAYRM010000163.1 GCA_012518745.1 Tissierellia bacterium | reverse complement strand
CCTTGAACCCATTTAGAATATTGAATAGGATGGAAATGATAGGGGCGTCTATTTCTGCTTTGATTGCAAACTTTTTATTTGTACTCAGTCCTGTGGGACTGACCATCCTATTGGGGGAGGCAGCTGCTAATAGGGTGGAGGATCCTGTAGAAAAAGGTTTTGTGGCCATAACCGCCATGAGTGCATTGATACAGGCTACATATATCTCCGGTATAATAATTCCCTTAACCGCTATAGGGATTCCCTTATCACCAACGGCTATAGGACCTGGCGGTGCATTGTTTAACGCCCCACCGGTATTCACGGTGGATAATAATTTATACCATAGGTTGAATAAAGGGGAATTTATCATAGGCATTTTATTAGGTGCCACGATTGCAATTATAATAAGCTATTATATTATAAATAGATTTGCCGGCAGGATTACAACCTTTGTATTGCGAAGAATACCACATGAGGCCATATTGGCCTTATTCATCTCCCTAATAATCCTATTAGCATATATGGATGCGGGCCTTATTAACGTTTTTGGAGTATTGCTAATTGGAATCACCTGCGGAACCTTAAACAGGATGGGCATGGGTTATGGAGTACAGTTTATGACCCTATATGCGGCCCCCTGGATAATTGAAAAGATAACCTTATTTTAATTCATGGATAGGAGTAGCATATGGATAATAATATTGGAATGGGCACTGGAATTGGAAAGATAATTTTAATGGGTTAACATGCCGTGGTATATGGACAGCCGGCATTAGCTATTCCATTCCCCAAAGTACATATAAAAACCATTATAAGGGAGATAGAGGGGCCGGTAATATTAAACTGCTTTTTCCACCGTGGCCTATTATCCAATGCACCAAAAAGGTTGACTGGGTTGCTATCGGTTATAGGACAAATTGTATATGAGTTTGATGAACCGTTGTTGGGATTTAGAATCGATATAGAGAGTACCATTCCGCCAGAGAGGGGGATGGGCTCTAGTGCTGCAGTAGCTATTGCTAGCATTCGGGCTTTATATAATTACTTTAATAGGCGATTGGATGGGAAGAAGCTTAATAGATGGGCTGATGTATCAGAAAGGATAATCCATGGCAATCCCAGCGGAATAGATATTGGGATAATCATGGGTGAACACCCCTTATACTATATCAAGGGAAAACCGATAACCCCCTTCATCCTTAAACTGGATGCTCATTTGGTGGTAGCAGATACGGGAGAGATGGGTCAGACGCAGGTTGCGGTGGCCAGCGTTAGAGAGCTGCTCGAATCCAATCCGCAGAAGGGTAATACATTGATTAAACAGCTTGGGGATCTGGCAAATAGGTCGATGGATTATATTGAAGCGAAGGAAATAAAGGGGCTTGGGGAATGCATGACAAAGGCGCATATCCTATTGGGGGAACTAGGAGTTAGCAATAATTCGTTGGATAATCTGGTATCGATTGCGTTGGATAATGGGGCCTTAGGTGCTAAGTTAACTGGTGGTGGTCGGGGTGGTAGCATGATAGCATTGGCGATGAATAGGGAACAGGCTGATCGGATATCCGATGCATTAATAATTGGCGGGGCTAAAAACACCTGGATCCTAGACATGGGAGCTGATCTATGATGGTGAAGATAGGAAGGGCAAGGGCCCATACAAATATTGCATTGATTAAATATTGGGGGAAGAGGGATGAGCGATTAGTTCTACCTATGAATAGCAGCCTTTCATTAACCTTGGATTCCCTATATACTGAAACCGAGGTAGTATTCAATAGAGATGTAGATATGGATTATTTCTATCTTGATGGAAAAATTCAAGACGTGGAGTCGACCAATAGGGTAAGTCGATTTTTAGATCTATTTCGCAATGCCGCGGATATGGGGGAGTTTGCCATAGTAAAGAGTAAAAACTACGTACCCACCGGGGCGGGATTGGCTTCCTCGGCCTCAGGCTTTGCAGCATTGGCGGCAGCTGCTAATATTGCAAGTGGATTAAATCTAGATGATAGGGAATTATCCATATATGCAAGGCAAGGCTCCGGCAGTGCCACCAGGAGCATATATGGGGGATTTGTGGAGTGGAGAAAGGGCATAGATTGTTGGGATTCCTATGCAGTTGCCATAGATGATGGGAAATGGGATATTGGAATGGTGATCGTCATAGTCAATCCTAGGGAAAAGAGGATTTCTAGCCGTGAGGGAATGAAGCGAACTTTGCATACTTCACCTTTCTATGGAAGTTGGGTGGAAAGTGCTAAGGAGGATTTAAGAAATATTAAGATAGCTATTGAGGAGCGAGATATTGAATCGATAGGTAGAATTGCCGAGAGCAATAGCTTTAAGATGCATGCCACCATGCTAGGAGCAAATCCACCATTATTGTACTGGGAACCTGAGACCATCGAGGTGATGGAAATAGTGCATGAATTGAGGGAGCAAGGACTCCCATGTTATTTTACCATGGATGCAGGTCCAAATGTTAAGATACTATGCAGGCTATCAGATGCTGAGAGGATACGAAGTAGCTTGGAGCAGGTATTTAAACCTGAACAGATAATAGTAGCGGGCTCGGGACCTGGAATAGCGATTTTATAAAAGATCGAAGTTTTTATAAGATAGACAGGAAAATGCAATCCAAAGGATATATAATGTCAATAGGACATAGAGATAAAACTGGCCTAGAAATGGTGGTATAAGCAATTCTTATATATTAATAATCAATAATGAAAGAGGGTTTAAATATGACGAAATCTTTAATAATTACACAACAGGAGATAATGAATAATTTAGATTTGAAAGAAGTTATTGATTCGGTTGAACGGACCTATTATCTATATGGAAAAGGAGAAATTATAATGCCAACGAAGATAACCTTGGATATGGAACCCCTAGGGTCATCGAATTGGTTTATCTCAATGCCTGCATATATAAAACCGATGGATGTTGTGGGTATAAAATTTATAGGCGGCTTCAATGCGAACAAGGAAATTGGATTGCCATATATAATGAGTCAAATATTATTAAATGATCCTAAGACAGGAGTATTGAGGGCGTTAATGGATGGGAACCTAATAACCAATATGAGGACGGGTGCCCAATCACCGGTATTTGCAAAGTATTTAGCAAGTAAAAGTGATATATTGACGATAATAGGAGCAGGCGTGCAGGGAAGAGCTACAGCACTTTCCATGGTGGAGATATTCGACTTTAAGGAGATCCGAGTATCGGATTTAGATAGGGATGCGCGTAAAAGGTTTATTGAGGAGGTTGGTAACAAAACATCATCACCAATATTAGCATATGATTCCGTAGAAGAGGCGGTAAGGGGAGCAGATATTATTGTTACGGCGACAACCGCAAGTACTCCAATAGTATATAGGGATTGGGTTAAGCCGGGTGCAGTTATATCGAGTATTGGCTCCGATCAAGAACTCGATGAGGAGTTGATATTACAAGCGGATAAACGATATGTAGATCATATGGAACAGAACTTGGACCGGGGTGAATTTCATCGATGTTTTGAAAAGGGCAGCCTCGGGGAAGATGATATTACTGGAGAAATAGGGGATGTAATATGTGGAAAAGTTGTGGGCAGGGAAAGTAATGATGAAATTATTATAGCGAGCCCAATTGGTATGGGATGCTTAGATATAGCTATAGCAGCAATTGTATATGACCGAGTCTCAGG
>JAAYRM010000162.1 GCA_012518745.1 Tissierellia bacterium | reverse complement strand
TATAAGGCCTATGAAGGATGGGGTAATATCCGATTATAATATTACGGAAAGGATGCTTGGGTACTTTATAAATAAGGCCATAGGAAGGACCCTGTTCAAACCCAAGGTAATAGTATGCGTACCAAGTGGGATAACGGAAGTGGAGAAGAGGGCGGTGCTTGAGGCTAGTAACCACGCTGGTGCCAATAAAACATTCTTAATCGAGGAGCCGATAGCTGCGGCTATTGGAGTAGGTATAGATATTACCGAGCCAAATGGCAATATGATATTGGATATAGGTGGAGGAACCACAGATGTGGCTGTAATATCCCTTGGGGGTATAGTAATCAGTCGCTCTATAAAGATTGCAGGAGATGAATGTGATAATGCCATAACTAGATACCTAAGACAGGAGCATAATGTGATGGTTGGCGAGAGGACGGCGGAGAATCTGAAGATGAAGATAGGGACCGTATACCCTAGGGAAAAGGAAGCATATATGGATGTAAGGGGTAGGGATTTAGTATCCGGACTACCCAAGACCATAGAGATATCCTCAGCTGAGATGCTAGAGGCCATGGCAGAACCTATGGATCATATAATAACTACTATACATTCGGTATTGGAGAGGACACCACCGGAATTGGCCTCGGATATTGGAGATAAGGGGATAGTGATGGCCGGTGGGGGAGCATTGCTATATGGTATGGACAGGCTAATCTCTGAAAAGATTGGAATAGATGTACATATTGCAGAAGATCCCATTGGCGCCGTAGCCGCCGGGACCGGAGAAGCATTAAACTGGATCCATCTATTAAATAATGAATCCGTTGATTCAGGGACCATGGGCATGGATAAAAGATAGATAGGGGGAGGATTTAATGAACAGGGGATTATATATAGGGGCGACCTCGTTAATAGCAAACCAGAGGAGACTGGAATCCCTATCCAACAACCTAGCTAATACGAATACTACCGGTTTCAAGAGGGACATGCTATTAACCGAGAGTTTTCCTGAAAAATTACTATCCAAGATAAACGATAGAAGAATTCGGCCAAGGGCTATGGAGAGGGATATCACCTACGAAATGGATGGGGATATACATAGGGCAAGAGTCGATAATGGCTATTTTGTTATAAGCACCCCCATGGGGAATAGCTATGTAAGGGATATTCGCTTCACCATAGATGATGAGGGATACCTAAGAACCTTCTATCAGGATGGCAGGGATGCACTGAATACCGATTACGAAAACTATATAGTGGATAGAGGTGGTAATAGGCTTCGGGGGGCGGGAAATATTGAGGCTCTCCTCGAAGGGGCTGTATACGATCCACATCATCATGTAGTTGGAACCATGGGTGCTGGCATAAAGGTGCAGAAGGTAATTACGGATTTCACCCAGGGGGATATGATCGAAACGGGTGCGAAGTATGATATAGCATTGGTCGGCCCGGGGTTCTTCAAGGTGGCCGGTGAAGATGGAAATATCTATTATACCAGAGATGGCTCCTTTACCGTAGATAGCCAGAATAGGCTTATAACCTCTAGGGGTGAAATAGTACAAGGTGTTGAGGGAACAATCTATATCGCCGGGGAGGATGTAACGATAGACTACTATGGCAGGATCATGGTGGACGGAAATATGGTGGGCACCCTGGATATAGTGGATATCGATAATAGGGAATTTCTGCGGAAGATGGGGGATAGCCTATTTGCTATGGCTGAAGGGGTAGACCCCGAGGAGGTACCATTCCAGGGAGAGGTATTACAGGGATACCTAGAGGGATCCAATGTAAATGCAATCAATGAGATGGTGGAGATGATTACCTTGCTCAGGGATTTTGAGGCTGGGCAGAGGGCGATCAGGGTTCAAGATGAGATGCTTGAAAAATCCGCCAATGAGATAGCAAGGGTATAGGAGGGTGAGATATGAGAGCTTTATGGACGGCTGCTACCGGGATGAAGGCACAACAGTTCAATATAGACACCATTGCAAATAATCTATCCAATGTTAATACGACATCCTTTAAGAATCAGAGGGCTGAATTCAAAGACCTATTCTACACAACATTGAAAAGGGCCGATATGGTGGATGAAGGGGGAAGACCCGTGAATTTACAGGTGGGGCATGGCTCGATGCCCACTGCAACCAAGAGGGATTTTACCCAGGGTAGTTTTTTGGAGACCAACAATGTATTCGATATAGCCATCGATGGGGAAGGATTTTTTGCGGTAAGGTTGCCCAACGGGGATATAAGGTATACTAGGGATGGCAGTTTTAAGCTAAGCGTTGATGGAGATATTGGTACATTGGTCACCACGGAAGGGTATATGGTATTGGATGAAAACAACAATACGATAAGGATAAGAAGGGGTTTGACCGATATACAGGTGGATGAATTGGGATATATACGGGGTAAGGATGAGGCGGAAAACTTCGTAAACCTAGGAAGGTTGAAACTGGTCAACTTCACCAATCCAGAGGGACTTCTATCCGAAGGTTTGAACCTATATAGCCCAACGGCGGCATCGGGAGGCGAAATAGCCATAGGCGCTGGGCAGATGAGGGGTAGAATAGTTCAGGGATATCTAGAGGGCTCCAATGTGCAGGTGGTAGATGAGATGGTGAAGATGATCACGGCGCAGAGAGCCTATGAGATCAACTCCAAGACGATTCAGACATCGGACGAGATGCTTCAGTTGATCAATAATCTAAAGCGATAATGGGGTGGGATAGATGAGGATTGACAATATCGATATGGTGAATTCTACCGCCATATTGAATAAGCAATTAGAGGGTGCTAAGGAGAATAAGGATGATGAGGCCCTAAAGCGGGTATGTCAGGATTTTGAATCCATATTCCTCAATATAATGCTCAAGGAGATGCGAAAAACGATACCAAGGGATGGCTTCATAGAGAAAAGTACAGCTGTAGAAGTATTTGAAGATATGTATTCCGAGGAATTATCCAATGAAATGGCACGCCAGGATGACGGCCTTGGAATAGCCAAGATGCTATATGAACAGTTTAAAAACAATAATGTAATTCTATAAGAAAAGGAAAAAAATCCGGAAATAGAGGGGGATCTCTCTCCGGATTTTTTTACAATTTAAAAGAAAGATTGAAAGCTCAACCTTTCTTATGGTCGGGGTGGAGGGATTCGAACCCCCGGCCCCATGGTCCCAAACCACGTGCGCTACCAAACTGCGCCACACCCCGTTAATGACTGACTACTATAGTATAGTGGAATTTTTATATTATTGCAAAGAGCAAAAATCGCAAATAATTGCAATTATATCGATTTATGGCGATATACCTCGCTATTTCTAATTATTTCACACTATCTGAGGCTAAACTCATAGGCTAAGCCCATATCATCTACAGTTATTATCCATAATAACGGTTGACTATTTCTTTGGATATGCTATTATGTAATTATGAATAATAACACAATACATAATCGAGTGGGAGGGATATGATTGTATTATCAATCGGAGGCAGTATTGGAAAAGAACCTCATAGATAATCTGAGCAACTCGGGATATGAGTCCATATCCATAAATAATGAAGATGAATTGAAGGAGAACTTCAGAAGGCAATTAAGTGAATTCAATAAGAAGAACCTGAATGGAAATCCATTGACCGATAGGGAATTCGATATAATCCTAAATAGGATGGAGGGCAGGGGAGTATTTGAATCCTCCAAGGTCTTAAGGGATAAGCTCGAAATAGAGAGGGAGGATGGGGAAAGGCTATTTCTAACCCTATTCGATACTCAAAAATGGTGCAAGAATTTATTTCAGATAACCAACCAGGTATCGGTGCGGGGTAAATATGAGAATAGGTACGATGTAACCACCCTCATAAATGGACTGCCCTTGGTTCAAATAGAGCTCAAGAGAAGAGGGCTTGATATGAAGGAGGCGTTTAACCAGATACAGAGGTATAAGCTCCACTCATATACGGGCCTATTCAGATACATACAGATATTCGTAATCTCCAACGGGGTGGATACCAAGTACTTTGCCAATGCGGATGGGGATTTAAACTATAAATATACCTTCTTCTGGACCGATAAGGAGAACAATAGGATAACACGGCTTAAGGAATTCAGCGATATATTCCTAGAGAAATGCCATATATCCAAGATGGTCGCCAGGTACATGGTGTTGAAGGAGAGGGATAAGCAGCTATTGGTATTGAGACCTTACCAGGTATATGCGGTGGAGGAGATAATAAAGAGGGCATTGAACACCAGAAACAATGGATATATATGGCATACCACCGGATCGGGAAAGACCCTCACCTCATTTAAGGCCAGCCAGATACTAGCCAGCGAGGAGAATATAGACAAGGTGTTCTTCCTGGTGGATAG
>JAAYRM010000161.1 GCA_012518745.1 Tissierellia bacterium | reverse complement strand
ATCACATCCTCAATATCTTATTATATTATGATCATTGTGCCCTATGGCATATTATTATCATATCAATCCCAACCATATTTACCCCTCAACTCCACAAAACGCACCCTATCCCTAGATTCCACCTTCACCTTTCCATTCATATCCTTCGTTATCAGCTGCAGCTCTTGATTTCTTCTGAATCCAATGGGGATGACCATCTTCCCCCCTAGGGCGAGCTGTTCTATCAATTCCGCGGGCGGTTTCCGGGATGCCGCTGTAACCATTATCCTATCATATGGGGCATATTCTTCCCATCCCATACTTCCATCTCCCACTTTATAGTTTATATTAGCATATCCCAATTCCCCTAGCCTTTTTTTCGCCTTGGCCGTAAATTCCCCTATCCTCTCCACGGTATAGACAACCTTTGAGAATTGGGCTAGGAATACGGTCTGATAACCAGAGCCAGTTCCTATTTCCAGAACCTTGCAGTGTTCATCTAGATCCAATAGATGAGTCATCATCCAGACTAGGCTCGGTTGCGATATGGTTTGGCCATGTCCTATCGGTAGGGGGGAATCCCCATCAGCATATTCCTTATATTCATTATCGATAAAATAGGATCGATCTAGGGTATTGGCAAAATTCATTAAATCCCTGTAACGCATCTATCAATTCCTCCCAACATTCAGATACATTATATCATCTATCCATCATCCTATCCAATGTAAAGGGTATACAATGCACAATCCTATTTATATATAGCGAAGGCGGGGTATTATATTCCACCCCGCCTTCCCATTCCTATTCCGAATCATCCAATATTTCCTCTATCTCTTCCAATCTAGCCCTTAGAAATGACCTCTCTTCCTCTAATATCCTCTGCTCGTCCTCTGGTCCAACAGCATAGTCGACCCATGGGCCACTTCGAGGCGTAGTCCTAGCAATACCCCTTCCATACCCATAGCCCATGCCTTCTCCTCTGCCCCTATATCCCCTGGGCATACAATAACCCCTTCTCCATCCCGTCATGGGACCCATTCCTCTTGGGCCAGTTGCATCAAACCTAGGCATATCGACACCTCCCTCTATCTCGAATAGTTTTGGGTATATGTTCATTTAATTCTATTGTACACCATTATGAACATATGTCAATAACTATTTTAAAATACTTTTATAAGATGTTAATTTTTATTTTACAAAAATTATAAAGATGGTATAATATGGACATGTACCCGATCTATTCTTTAAAGGAGGTTTTTTTCTACTATGGATGATAGGGAATCTAATATATCTATATTGATCATTCCAAAGATCGAAAGGATACGACAGATCAACCTACCTAGTTGGGTAGCACGATCTATTTTGGCGGGGTTAACCGTCATATTATTGTTCGTAATCGCGGCTTTCCATTGGAAGATCAATGGAAGGCTAGATATTGGAAGGGATATCAAGGATAGGGAAGCCCAGATATCTGAATTAGGTGAAAGGATCGATGAGCTCAAGGAATTGAATGTTGAGAAGGACGATCTAAAACTTGAATTGCAGACCAAAAACGACAGTCTAAATAAAAAGATGAAGCAAGTGGAAGATAAGCTGGAACAGATAGATGGATTAAAAAATCGGTTGAAGAAACTGGCCGATGCTAGAAAATAGATAATATAGGAATACAATGTATAGGTAAGAAAGGAAAGATGAAATCTATGGAACATAAGGATGAATCCAAGCTATGCATAGTTATCGTTCCTGGGACCAAAAAGGTCAGGAGGATAACCATAGAACCTTGGCTACCAAAGGCCCTATTGTGTTCAATCGCATTGTTCTCGCTATTGCTATACCTCTCATATAATTGGATATCGGCATCTATATCTAGATTTCAGGAGGAATATGAGAATAAGACCCATATAGCCCGTAATCTCGAAAAGGAGATCAGCACCTTAGAGAAAATTAGCCTGGATAAGGATCGGGAGATATCGAACCTGATGGCCACAGCTGATGAGGTGGAGGAAAAGATTGATGAGACCGATCTATTGCTCAAGGATATAGAGGGGCTACAAAAGCAATTGGAGAAAAAGGCTGGGATAACCATGGCATCTAGATCGAGTATGCTGAGTAGGAATGCAGCCTTAAGAAATTTAGAACCAGAGGAGAGCATCGGTAACCTGAAGGGGGTTCTAGATGAGAAGGAGGAAGAGCTCAAGAATTTCATAGCCGAGATAGATAATAGGTTTAAGTATTTGGAATCCATTCCGAATGGCTGGCCTGCATCCGGAAGGCTTACCTCTAGATTTGGGAAAAGGCGTGATCCCCTCGGTAGAGGAACCGGATTTCATAAGGGCATAGATATAGCCAATTCACCCGGAACCGATGTTAGGGCTGCAGGGGCTGGAGTGGTGACCTTCGCGGGAAGCAGATCGGGCTATGGAAGAACCGTGGAGATTAAACATAATTCGGAACACACTACCCTATATGCGCATAATTCAAAACTACTGGTGAAACCCGGCGAGCGGGTTCAAAGGGGTCAGGTAATTGCCAAGATGGGCTCTACCGGTAGGAGTACGGGATGTCATCTGCATTTCGAGGTACATAAACATGGCAATCCAATAAATCCGTTAAAGATGTTAAATCGATAGAATTATATGAGGAGGAAATTCAATGTTTGGAAAAAGGAAGGAAGAGATACCCGCCAAATCCGTGGATATAGATTCGCTAATAGGAGAGAATATGACAGTGGTGGGTACGATAAAGGGCAATGGCAATATCAGAGTGGATGGCACTATTGAGGGGGATATAGCCTATGATGGGGATATCTCATTAGGGGAACAGGGAAAGATATCCGGTGATATATCCTGCAATAATCTTACAGTAGCCGGAAGTATCGATGGCAATATAGAGGTCAAGGATTCGCTCATCCTATTATCTTCAGGGGTTATAATGGGGGATATGGAGGTAAAATCCCTAGTAATACATGAGGACGCTAGATTTGAAGGCAATTGTAAGATGTTAAATTCTTCGGACAACATAAAGATACCGGAGCCCAATCTATTCGATGAGGATGAAGGGGCCCAATAATGATTAAACCCTCTTAGGTTATTAAAACCTAAAAGGGTTATTTTATTTCCTTCTAAATAGATCCAATATCCTCTGCAAGAGGTTCCTCTCATCCTTATCAATTATCGCCATATCATCATCCTTTTCCATAGCTATTGCTGGGGTCTTCATTATGAATTGGCAGGTTGAATTGTTTTCATTTCTATCATCTACAAAGGACTTATAACCATCATCTTCCATCATGAACTTATCTAGAAAATCCTCTATCCCACCGATTCCCTCATCCCTCAATCTCGATATGCCATGGGTTAATTCCCCCTGTCCATCGGCTAGTTGGCCTACACGATTTGGCAGGGTCCTAGTATTGTTCCTGAGTCTGGACATGCCCTCACCCATCGAATCCAAGCCCATAAATAGGGTGTCCAATCCAGCTATCAATTGGGTATGTCCATCATACATCCTATCTATATTCTTGGGCAGGGATTGAAGTTCCTCATATACCCCCTCGAAATCTAAATCCTGGATATCCTCATATAGAACCTCGAGCTCGGCCATCATCCTCTCCATTCGTTCCAGCTGTTCCTTGTCGAATCCAGCCTCTTCCAATATATCTTCGATTATCTGTTGCCCCCCCGGATATTCCCCTAATCCGTCCCTGATATCCTCCAATGCCTTGAGCAGTTCTTCCAACTGGGATAGGCTTTCCTCAAGATCATCCCTACCCCCGATTATATCCTCAAACCTGTTATTCAGGTCCTCTGTCCCCTCTACCAATCCATCCATGCCATCCTTCAGTTCACCGAATCCCTCGTTGAATTGATTGAACCCCTTGGATATCTGGCCGGTTTGGCTATTCATTTTCCTAAATCCCGTCTCAAATTCCCCAATTCCGCCATCCAGTTCTTTCAATCCATCCCGCAATTTAAGGGTTCCCCTATTCAGTTCGTTGGATCCATCCGCTAACCTATCAAATGCATCGGCTAGTTCATCAACTCCAGATGAGAATTCATCCAGCTCATCGAGGAAGGGCAATTCGGAATTAGTAGAGGTTATCATGATGGAATCCAGCTCTATATCCCGCCCCTTGGCCTCCAATGTGAATTGGCCATCCCCCAGCACGGGTAGATAGGTAAATACCACCATCATGGTCTTCCCCACCACCGATATGGTTCCATTGTCCACCCTCATCTCCGAGAATACATCTACATCCAACGGCACCTGTATCTGGGTGCTCAGATTGGCCTCATCCTCTATGGATATGCTCATGCGGAAATCCCCAGATTTGCCCGCCAATTCCTCTCCAGCTACTTCCTTACCATCTAGAAAATACCTTATGTCTATAGCCATGGGTAAATCCTTGCTTACCGTGCCTTCGTAATATATATCCCTATTCTCTAGATCCTTCAGAGGCCATTTGACCCTGTCCCTTTCCATTATCGGATCTATTCCATCTATTAGGGGTTTTATATAGCCGTACTCCCCATAATCTATATAATATTTCTCGTCGCTATTGCCATGTATCCTATTGATTATCTTTAAATCCTCCACACGCCCATCATGCTTCAGGCTGACGTATATGGTCTCATCCTTTGAGGCCTCCGCAAGGGCATATAAGGATGTGGAGAATATTATGCTCAATACTATCAAGATCGATAAAATCCTTTTCAACTCAACTCCCTCCCCTTATTTTCAATTTCAGGCCAACCCTTCGTCGTCTTCCTAATCACCCTATCGAATACTATCAATAGTGATGGAAGTACCATCAATACCAATATGAAGGATATTATGGCTCCCCTACCTATTAACAATGTCAATTCCTTGGTATTACCCATACTGGTTATAATATATACGCTGAGTGTCCCCGTGGATAGTATCAATGCCGATGTGAGTATAGGCCTTCCAGTATCCACTACCGTTTGCACTATTGCCGCCTCCCTATGCTTCATATCCCCTAAGTTTTCAGCATATCTGGATGTGAACAGTATTGCATAGTCTATCGTCGCTCCCAATTGTATGGCCCCTATTATTATGAAGCTTATAAAATTTAAGGTCATCCCCTGCATATAGGGGATTGCTAGGTTTATCCATATCCCCAGCTGTATTATAAATACCAGTATTACGGGTATGGCTATGGATCTAAATGCTATCATCACTATTGTGGTTATGAGCACTATGGATAATATGGTTACGTTTAT
>JAAYRM010000160.1 GCA_012518745.1 Tissierellia bacterium | reverse complement strand
TATATAATCGGTTCATGGTGGACAAGCTCCACGCCTTCAAGTTTAGAGGTGAAAACTACCTATATAAACCCTTTGGGGAAATTTTATTACATACTATAGAGTGCACGGAATTGAGGGATGGAGTGGATTGCGTAGCCTTCATACCAGCCCATAGGTTGAAGGAGGCCCTCAGGGGATATAACCAATCGAAACTATTAGCTGAATATGTGGCAAGGCAGGCGGGTATACCCCTATTGGATAATCACCTGTTCAAAATTAGGCGGACCAAGGATCAGAGTAGCCTAGGTAGGCGGGAGAGGATGGATAACCTAAGGGATTGCTTTGAGGGCAGAAATGTGGGAGGTTTTAAGGGTAAAGAAATCCTATTAATTGACGATATCATTACTACAGGAACTACCATGGAGGAATGCGGTAAGGTGCTCATGAAGAACGGCGCTAGCAGGGTATATGGGTTGACCCTTACCTCTAGTCGATACTTAGATCGATGATTGTGGATGATGGGGGATGATAATATGGATATACGCAACTGTAGCAATTGCGGTAAAATATATAATTATGATGGATTCAATATATGCATACAATGCAGGAGGGACGAGGAAAAGCTCTTTCAGAAGGTGAAGGAATACCTGCGTGAAAACCCTGGGGCGGCTATACCGGAGATATCGGAAGAGACCGAGGTGGAATCCAGCAAGATAATAGAATTTTTAAGGCAGGGAAGGTTGGAAGTGAAGGATGCCAACAATCTGATCCTAGAATGTGAAAGATGTGAGGCTCCCATAAGGACCGGACGGTTTTGCGATAAATGCATGGTAGAGATGGACAGGGAGTTCAAGGGCTCCATCGGCGGTGGTAGGGATCCAAGGGATTTGGGTAGCGGAGATTTTAAGAGGAAGCTTAGGGCTGGGGAAAGATACAGGAAGAGGAGATAGTAATATGGAAGAAATGGGGTGTTTCTATGAAAATCGATAAAATCAATAGGGTATTACAGATCTATAATGATG
Source organism: Tissierellia bacterium (assembly GCA_012518745.1). Lineage (GTDB taxonomy): Bacteria > Bacillota > Clostridia > Tissierellales > Tepidimicrobiaceae > DUNJ01. The sequence goes on along the minus strand of JAAYRM010000160.1, from coordinate 3,063 downwards.
TGGAATCCAATAAGGTGGGGAGAGGCGGAGATGGATTGGATAGGGATTCCGTGAAATTTTCAGAGGATGCTCAGGACTATCAATTTGCATTGCAGAAGTTGAGAGAAGTACCGGATATTAGGATGGATAAGGTGGAGGAATTGAAGAAGCGGATAGATGCTAAGACCTATGATATAAGTGGTAGGGAGATAGCGGAAAGGATATATCAGAGGATCAATTTCGATAAAAAGGTATGATGAGGTGTGGATATGAGCTTTAGTAGGGAATTAGCGGAGGTATTGGGGGAACAGCTGGAGGTATTGAAGGCATTGGAGGCCATTGCCTACGACAAAACCGATATAATAATAGAGGATGATGTGGAGGCATTGGAAAGGCTGACCAAGAAGGAAGAGGGATTGATAAATAGATTGGGAATGGTAGAGGAAAAAAGGATCAAGTTACTGGATAGCTGGGGCCTCAATATGGATATTTCCATGTCCCATATATTGGATGGTGTACCGGATGGGAAGGAGGAACTACTCGAGCTACAGATCGCCCTTATGGAGGTGCTAAGCCATATCCAGGAGAGGAATGATCTCAATAGGGAATTGATAGAGGATAATCTGCAATGGCTGGATTTTAATATGAATTTAATATCTAATGTACAATCCTCTACCACATATGGAAAAGGAAATGATGACGAGAAAATTGGAGACAGTCTATTCGATAGGAAGGTGTAGAGATGGGTTTTGGAGGATTATATATTTCGGTATCGGGAATAAATGCAAATAAGAAGGCGTTGGATACGGTATCCCATAATATAGCCAATGTAAATAACCCGAACTATGTAAGGCAATCAGCTATACATAGCGAGAGGTCCTCTACCAGGGATGAGACGGGATTTCCACGGGGGACCGGGGTCAATACTCAGAATATAAGGCAGATAAGGGATGAATTTCTGGATATCAAGCTCCGAAGGGAGATGGCTACCTTCGGCTATCATAGCACCAAATCGGAGATATTGAATCAGGTGGAGACCATATTCAACGAGATAAGTTCTAGTGGGCTGCAAAATGTAATGGATGAATTCTGGGATGGTTGGGCGGAGCTATATAAGGAACCGGATAGCCTAACCATAAGGGGAATAGTCCATGAGAACGCCGTGGCCTTTACCACCACGGTCAACCATATAAGCACCCAGCTTAGGGATCTACAATTCGAATTGAATAAGGAGATGCTAAATAAGGCCAACGAGGTGAATACCCTGCTGGCGAAGATGGCTGAGTTCAATAGCCATATAAAGCGGATAGAGGGCTATGGACCCCATGTAAGCGCCAACGATTTCAGGGACGAAAGGAACGCCGTATTGGATAGGTTGGCAGAGTTGATACCTATAACCCATTATGAAAACCAATATGGTGAGGAAGTGGTATCCCTTTTTGGAAAGGATCTGGTCAGCAGTGGTGGCTTCAGTCCGGTAGATATAGAGTTGAATAGCAAAGGGCATGGAGAAATATATTGGTCCGATACCGGGGGCAGCATAGACCTAAAGGGACTTGGAGAATTAGGTGGATATATAGATGCTAGGGACAGCGTGGTGGTGGAATATCAGGAAAGGCTCAATATACTGGTGGAGAGGTTGGGGGAGGCCATAAATGAAATCCATATGAGCGGAAAGGATTTGCATGGAGGGGATGGATTGCCCTTCTTTGTAGGGCTCGATTCTCAGGATCCGGCGGCCGCTATCAGGGTAAACCCCAGTCTAGGATCCTTTGAAAGGATAGCGGTTTCAGAATCCGGGGCTATAGGTGATGGGGAGAAGGCCAAGGAGATATTGGACTTGAGGGAAAGGCCCCTATTCAGCGCATATGGCGATCATGACGATACCCCTATTATGTCCATAGATAGATTCTATAGGGAATTGGTTATGAGCATAGGGTTGGAGAGACAACAATCCAGAACCATGGTTGAAAACCAGCAGACTTTGATAGATCAGATTAGGAATAGAAGGCAGGAGATATCATCTGTATCCCTAGATGAGGAGATGGCGGATATGCTGAAATATCAGCATTCATATATAGCCAACTCCAGGGTGATAAATGCGATAGATGAGATGATAGACCTGGTTGTAAATAGAATGGGGATAGCAGGAAGATAGATAACGCGTATCTATCTTCCCATTATGTAGGGTGAAGAAAGGACTGAATGGATATGTTGGGATTTAATACAGCAGTTAAGGGGTTGTTGGCTAGTCAACAGTCCCTATATATAGTGAATCATAATATAAGCAATATAAATACCAAGGGCTATTCAAGGCAACAGGGGATACAGAGGGCGAGCACCCCCTTCCAAATAGCGGGGGTTGGGGTTCTGGGAACAGGTACGGAGATACAGGATATAACACGGTTGAGGGATTCCTACATAGATTTCAAATACTGGAATGAAAATGCCCCCATGGGCGAATGGCTGGTAAAGAGGGAGAGCCTAGAGGAATTGGAGAAGCTATTTGGAGAGCCCTCCAATAATAGTTTTAGAAGGTATCTAGATGATTTCTATCTAGCGTTGGATAATATGAGCAAGAATCCATCGGATCCATCCTTTAGGGAACCGGTAAAGGAAAATGCGTTGGCATTGACCAAGCATATAAATGAAACGGCTAAGAGATTGCAGGATATGCAGAGGGAGCAGGAATTCTCCATGGGAACGATGGAGAGGAGGATCAATGATCTAGCAATACAGATAACCTCCTTGAACAAGCAGATATATGCTACTGAATTGGATGGTAGGAAGGCCAATGATCTAAGGGATAGGCGGGAGGTATTGGTAGACGAGCTTTCGGAAATAGTCGATATAAGGGTGGACGAATCCACCGATGGTAAATATGTGGTCAGCATAGGTGGAGTATCCCTCGTAGATCATTCCAATACCTTCACGGTAAAGCTAGCTGAGGATAGGAGTAGGTTGGAATGGTCCAATGGCAGCAAGGTGGCCCTGAATTCCGGTAGGTTGAAAGGGCTCTTGGATATATATAACGGGGATGGAATGGACAATGCCTATAGGGGAATCCCCTATTATATGGCGAGG
>JAAYRM010000159.1 GCA_012518745.1 Tissierellia bacterium | reverse complement strand
TGGGCTTAAGGATACGGCTGGGGGTATTGCAGCCGCCATATTATTTGGCTATATCATGGCAATAGTTTCAAATCCAAAGACAAAGAGCTAAGGAATCCTACAGACTCCTTAGCTCCATTGTTTTACTCATCATTCTGATTGCTATTGCCATTGTTTTCATCGCCATTACCATTGTTGCCATCATTGCCGTTGTTATCATCACCATTTCCATTTTCATCATCGTCATCTCCACCCGGTTCTGGGGGCCTATCGATATCGTTGTTGCCATTGTTCTTGTTATTCTTTTCGTCCTCTTCCTCTTCTTCTTCATCCTCACGGGCGGTTTCCTCATTATGAATATCGCAGATCTCGGTTGGAGCCGTATATTCATAATCGGCCGGTACTACTCCACCATATTTGCTGGGATCATAAGGTGGATCCCTTTGGATGAATACCATCGTCTTGACATTTTCCTCTGGACAATATTCATTGGCGATCATCATGGTTTCCTCGTCTATCTCCAATTCCACATGTACATCACAGGTGGAACTTGGTTGTGTACCCGATACGAATAGTTCAGACCTGATGGTACTTCCCCTTGGATCTTGGCTGCATAGTTCGCCAGCCAATTGGCCCGATTGCGTACATATGCTTGCGGATACTATATTGGGCGGGCGATCGAAATTCTTAGCGCCCAAGCCTTCATGCATCTGTGTCATTATGATCCGCCATAGCTGTGCGGCCATGGCACTTCCCTGATTCAATTTGATCTGTGGAGCATCATTACCTATCCATACACCCGCAACATAATAGGGGGTATATCCTACAAACCAGGCATCCGCCAGACGCTGGGTTGTTCCGGTTTTACCCGCCGTTGGCATATTGGGTACCTGTGCTCTACCCGCTATACCGCTGGTGACGGTAGTCCTCAATATATCGGACATTATAAATGCCGTCTGAGGGGATACCACCGTATTCTCCTCGGGTTCGTTGTCCAATAATAGGTTCCCATCCTTATCGAGTATCTTAGTAAAGGCAATTGGTTCGGTATATGTCCCTAAGTTAGCTATGGAACCAAATGCAGCCGTCATCTCCAATGGACTCAACCCATTGGTCATACCTCCTAATGACAATGCGGCTGGGTTTTCATCATTATTCTTGCCATCCTCAGCGCTCGTAATAAAATTATCCTTTTCAGGATTATTCTTATCTATGATCCCCATCCTGCTCAGGTACTCCATGGATACAGGTATACCTATATCGTTCAAGGTCTTTGCGGAGTTTACGTTCACCGATTGTTCTACCGATTGTCTTAGGGTATGGAGTCCCTTATATCCACTATACCAGTTTCGGGGGGCCCAGCTGCCCTGTTGAAAGGGTATATCATCGATTACCGTCGCCGCAGTATATCCATTATCCAAGGCCGGGAGGTATACCGCTAATGGCTTTATAGCTGAACCCGGTTGCCTTGCAGAAGCGGTGGCACGGTTGAGGATCTTATCCCCCTTTACATCCCTGCCGCCGACTAGAGCCTTCAATTGACCTGTCTTATAATCCATTATGACGGTTGCCGATTGGGGTTGAACTACCCCATCTTCCTGTCTATAGAAATACTTTTCATCTATCAGCAGATGGCCCGCATCATTGACGGTATAGAAATCCGAATTCTTCTCCAGATATTTTTTGGATATCCTCACGGATTTATCCTCATCTACGGAGAACTGCTTATCCGGCAATGTAAGCGAACCTACTTCGTGGGTTACCAGATTCTTTCGATCATCGATGGTATAATAATCCGCTATATCCACCCTATTTGAACTAGGATGAAGCTTTTGATTTCTCAATATCAATTCGTCATCCGTCAATTCAAAGGTTCCCTTTTCCATTATGAGGTTGAAATCCTCATCGAACATATTCTCCTGCTTATAAAATATCACCTTATTCTTATCGTCTACTATATTCTGGGCACCGTTCAATCTCCAATTGACGAATGCAGGGCCCCTGAACCTATCGGGGCTGCCCAATAGTACCTGGGTAAAGTTGTCGTATATATCCTCCAATTTTCGTTGTAATTTCAAATCCATAGTGGAATATATCTTCAAGCCCCCGGTATATAATTCGGCCTCTGCATGCTCCTTGGTATATCCTAGCTTGTCTACGAGTGCATCCATAACCTGTACCTTGATATAATCATTAAAATAGGAGGATAGGCCTTTGACCCGCTTCTGTCCTACCTCTATGCTCTCCTTGATATCCTGTTCCAGGGCGGTATCATATTCCTCCCGGGTGATTTTGCCGAGGTCCAGCATCTTAGATAGCACAAGTTGTTGACGTTCAACTGCATTCGAATTATATATGGCTATATATTTTTCACCAAGGATATCCAATTGACCTACCTCTTCATGCTGTTCATCATCAAAATCCTCAGGCTTCAGGGTTTGATATGGCGCAAATTTAGTGGGGCTCTTTACCACCCCAGCTAAGAGGGCAGATTCCGCAAGGGTTAATTCGTCTACATCCTTGGAAAAATAGGTTTGGGCCGCTTCCTGCACCCCATAGGCCCCTTGTCCTAGGTATATCCTATTTAAATAACCCTCCATAACCTGATCCTTGGTCAATGCCTTATCTATCTGTAGGGCTAGATAGGCCTCCTTTATCTTTCGATCCCAACTCCTATCATTGCTTAAATATAGGTTTCTAGCTAGCTGTTGGGTTATCGTACTAGCCCCCCTGACCGTATGGCCGGCTTTTAGATTGTCCATTGCGGAGCTAGCGATACCTATCGGATCCACCCCTATATGGCTATCAAATCTCTCATCTTCTATAGCAATAAAAGCGGCTCTCAGATACTCGGGTATCCTGTCCAATTCAACTATAGTCCTATACTCCTCGGTCTGGATCTTTTCTAGCATCTCACCATTCTGATCCAAGATGAAGGATGTCTGACTCAATAATGAACTTATATTGGTTGGATCTATCTCCGGAGCATCCTTTGCAATCGCTATGACCACGCCGGTAACTGCGCCTACGGCGATTATCGCAACGACTACCAAGCTTATGAGAAAAATCTTGAGTTTATTTCGTTTTCTTGGTTTCCTCTTTCTATTATTCGGTTTTCTATTGTTTTTTTCTGACATGTAAGTACCTCCTTAATTTCAAAAAAAGGTAGTGAATATATAAATTATATCACAGATATTTAATAATGTTAATATAATGAATTGCTGTAGATACCGCTAAAATTCCAATAGGGATATCTTTATTCAGTATATCATACATATTATATACTAGGGGGGATGCTGGTTGAAATATTATATGCATATAATCAAGCGAAAGGGATTTATACTATGGATTATAACCCTAATCATATTGGGGATATACATATATAGGTATATAGATAAGAAAATTCTACCGACTGTGACGGCCATATCCGAGATAAGGGCTAGGGCGGTAACGACCGAGGCTATAAATGATACGATAAAGGCGAAGATAAGGCGGGATATAAACTATAATGATCTGATATTTGTGAGGTATGATCTAGATGGAAAGGTCAGTCTGATGCAGGCCAATACCATATTGATGAATAATATAGCGGCTGAGGTGGCATTGGAAGTGCAGGAGCAATTACAGAAGATATCTCAATCCAGGGTAAAGGTTCCACTGAGCAATGCCTTCGACACGAGGCTTGTGAGGCTACCGAGTGTAAGCATCAGCATAGCCCCTCAGGGATCGGTATCCGTAGACTTTGCCACGGAATTTGAGGATTCGGGTATAAACCAGACCAGGCATAGGATATATATAATAGTGGTTACGGATATAAAGATAATAGTCCCCCTTATATCGGAGGACATTCGGATAACCACCAATATTCCCATAGCCGAGACCATTATAGTGGGTGAGGTTCCGGAGCAATATATAAATGTGCCGGGGGATAAGATGCTGCAGATAGTTAAGTGAATTATAGTTTATATGATATAATGAATGGAGTTAGTATCTAGTCTTAGAGAGGATGATAGTATAATTGGATAAGGATTACGCGGAGAGGGTATTGATTGTAGGGGTAGAGCTTGCTACGGATAGCATAGATATAGAGAATTCGATGGATGAATTGGAGGAGCTGGTATATGCAGCTGGAGGCCTGGTAATCTCTAGGATCATACAGAGGAGGACTTCCATAGACCCAGCCTATTTCATAGGTAGGGGCAAGGCAAGGGAGATCAAGAACTATTGCGAGGAATTGGAGGTAACTACCGTAGTATTCAACGATGAGCTATCCGGGGCTCAGCTGAGGAATCTAGAGGAGGTGATCGATCATAAGATAGTGGATAGGACCAATTTGATATTGGATATATTCGCCAACAGGGCCACTTCCAAGGAGGGTAAGCTCCAGGTAAGGTTGGCACAGCTTAAGTATAGACTACCTAGACTGGTAGGGTTTAGGGATTACCTATCCAGAGAGGGAGGGGGCATTGGCACAAGGGGGCCCGGGGAGCAGAAGCTGGAAACCGATAGGCGCCATATACTGAGAGAGATAGATTATATTGAGAAGGCCCTAGAAACCGCGAAAAAAGCGAGGGATATAAAGCGGAAGAGGAGGGAGGAATCCAATCTACCGATAGTGGCGTTGGTAGGCTATACCAATGCTGGAAAATCCACCTTGCTCAATAAGCTGATTGAGATGGATGGGGAATACGATATATCTAAAAAACTGTTCACATATGATATGCTATTTGCAACTTTAGATACCTCCTTACGTAGAGGAAGGCTGCCCAACGGTCAGGCTTTTCTATTAACGGATACCGTGGGATTTGTAAGCAAGCTGCCAACTCATCTTATAGAGGCGTTTAAGGGGACGCTTGAAGAAGTGCAATATGCAGATCTATTGCTCCATGTAGTGGATGCCTCCAATGAAGATTTGGATATACAGATTAAGACTACGGATGGAATACTGGAGGAACTGGGGGTTTTAAATAAACCCATAATTACGGTATTTAATAAGATGGATAGGGTGGATATGAGCAATCTAGTATTTGAAAGTAGATACGTGGATAAAAGGATATTTATTTCAAGTAAGATGATGACAAACCTAGATAAGCTATTATATATGATTCAGGAGAATCTACCCCAGAAATACAGGGATGTGAAGCTCTTAATTCCTTATGATGAGCATGATTTGACTAGCTATTTCCTAGAGAATTATGATATGGATCATATGGAATATAAGGAGAATGGAACGGAGCTGGGATTCAATATAAATCAGATGGATTATGAAAGGTATTCCAGATATATTATTGGGTAAAATGGTTGAATATTTAGGACATTTTGGGTATGATAAGAGTAAGAGAATAAAGGAGGCTGATTCCAATGATAGTCAGAAATTGTGCAGGTGGCGTAGTTTTCAGTGGGGATGAGGTACTAATCCTGAAAAATGACAAGGGTCAATGGGTATTGCCTAAGGGGAAAATTCGTAATGGTCTTCTACCAACGGAGACGGCTATAGGCCGTGTAGAGTATGAAGCGGGTGTTAATGCTAACATCGTTTCAACTGTCGGAGAAACCAATTACGAATTTTTTTCTTTGTCTAGAAAACAGGAAGTATATAATAGGATAATATGGTATGTAATGGAGGCTACGGATAGCAGCTATGATATAAGACTTGAGGAAGGATTCAAGGAGGGAGGCTTCTATCCCATAGATGAGGCGCTAGGCATGATAACCCATAATCAGGACAAATCATTAGTAAACCTATCCTATAAGAAGTATCTGGAATTTAAGGACTATCAAATAGACGAGATATACGCATAGGGATATATGCAATCTCGATAGAATTATTCTGAACGGACTGAGGACTCCCACTTCAATTATTATTGGGTGGGAGTTTGTAGATCATTGGGATTTTGAAATTTCACCGTATCTATTCTATAATGGACCTGAAGGGATATCAATTGAGGGAAGAGGAGATAGCTATGGATAATATATATAGGAGTATATACGGTTATGGGGAAGACGAGATCATAATAAATAGATCGAGGTTTATAGGCTATGCTATGCCCATTGAATCTGAGGAGGAAGCCCTAGATTTTATTGAGGAGATAAAGGTAAAGCATAGGGATGCTACCCATAATGTATATGCCTATGTATGCGGTAGGAATAGCAATATACAAAGGTTCAGCGATGCAGGGGAACCCTCGGGAACTGCCGGAATACCAGCTCTGGAGGTAATTAAGAAGGAAGACCTTAGAAATGTGGTCGTAGTGATTACAAGGTATTTTGGCGGGGTGAAGCTTGGGGGTGGAGGCTTGATCAGAGCATATACTAGGGGGGCCAAGATAGGATTAGAGGCTGGAATAATATTGGACAGGGTATTACATACGAAGTTTAAGGTAAGGCTGGATTATACGGCATATGGTATGGTGGAAAATTATTTGATGGGCAAAGGATATGGCATAGATGATGTGATCTATGATGATGCGGTAAATATATTCGTATATGTAAGATTTTCCGATGAGGATTATTTTAAGAGCATGATGACCGATTTGACAAGTGGAGATGTATCCATAGAGCCCATCAGCCAGGAGCATCTGCCGATAAAGGATGGCAAGAGGCTTGGATAGCAAGTGGATTTAATCTTCGACTTTCTGTAATAATTCATATATTCCAACGAATAGGAGGAATATACCGAAGTATTTCTTTAGACTAGTGGGGTTTATCTTCAATGCGATTATAGATCCGATTACTGCCCCTATAATCCCACCCGATATAATCCATTTGGCATATTGAAACTCTATATTCCCCTCCCTGAAATGCACTATCAATGCCACAGTAGCTACGGGTAAAAAGACCATGAGGTTCAAACCCTGAGCCTGCTGCTGCTTTAGATTGCTGAAAAAGACCAAGGAGGGGATCAATATGGTGCCTCCACCAATTCCCATTCCGCTAATTACCCCGGAGAGGAGTCCGATTATGAATAGTTTCATCTGAAGATCATTCTCAATGCGGTAAATACTATTACGCTTCCAAATACTTTTCTTAATATATTGTTCGGAATCTTTTTTAAGAATTTAGCTCCTATGAAACTCCCTATAACACCACCTGCCACTATTATGATTCCCATATTCAACGGTATAGCCCTACCTTTAAGGTATATAAATGCACTTATGACCGATAGGGGCAGGATTATTGAAATAGCAGTTGCATGGGCTTTATAATCCTCGATGCCTATTAAAAACACCAGAGCGGGAACTACAAGGGTTCCACCGCCGGAACCAAAGAGTCCATTAACCGTTCCAGTGACGAGCCCGATTGCCATCAACTTGATAGTCTGTCTATCCATGGGGACCTCCTCTATGGTATAATTATGGGGCATATCCAATTATCATTAACTATTAATTTGGCCAAAATTACATAGTATATACATAGATATATTTTATGGAGGTAATAATGATGAAAGATATTGAGAGATATTGTGACGAGTTGGTGGAGTGGATGAGGTTTAAGGTATTGGATGCTAAGGGAAGGGGAGTGGTCTTCGGCCTGAGTGGGGGGATAGACTCGGCAGTGGTTGCAGGTATATCCAAATTGGCATTCCCTGAGACTGCCCTGGGAGTGATCATGCCGTGCAATAGCAATCCAATAGATGAGGAGGATGCCCTATTGGTGGCAGAACGATTGGACCTTAAAACCAGGACGGTGGATCTATCGGAGACATATAATGTTCTCACCAAGGAATTGCAGATTCAGGATGGCAGTAGCATGGCAGCATCCAATATAAAGCCGAGGCTTAGGATGACTACATTATATTATCTGGCCCAGAGCAATGGATACCTGGTGTTGGGTTGTAGTAATAAGAGTGAATTCACCGTTGGGTATTTCACTAAACATG
>JAAYRM010000158.1 GCA_012518745.1 Tissierellia bacterium | reverse complement strand
TGGATATATTGGATTTCGAAAGGGCCTCTAAGCTGACTGGAGCTAGGTTTACCATGTTCAAAGGGGCCGGGGCATTGTTGGAAAGGGCATTGATTAACTTTATGTTGGATGTTCATGTTGTAGATCATGGATATGAGGAAATAAATACACCCTTTATGGTCAATAGGGATAGTATGATTGGTACCGGTCAATTGCCCAAATTTGAGGCGGATATGTTCCATATACCTAGCAAGGATTATTTCCTAATCCCCACGGCGGAGGTACCCCTCACCAATATGTATAGGAATGAGATATTGGAGGAGGATATGCTGCCAGCCTACTATGTTGGATATTCACCATGCTTTAGGCAGGAGGCTGGATCTGCTGGTAGGGATACTAGGGGGTTGATCAGGAACCATCAGTTCGATAAGGTGGAGCTAGTTAAATTTTCATCGCCAGATAATTCATATGAGGAATTAGAGGGGCTTACCAGTAATGCAGAGGAGATACTTAAACGGCTTGGATTACCCTATAGGGTAGTGATGCTTAGCACGGGGGATCTAGGATTTGCCTCGGCTAAGACCTATGATTTGGAAGTCTGGATGCCCAGCTATGGGAAATATGTAGAGATCTCGTCCTGTAGTAACTTTGTGGACTATCAGGCTAGGAGGGCCAATATAAGATTTAGGAGGAAGGATACCAAGAAGGTTGAATTTGCCCATACGCTGAATGGATCGGGCTTGGCTGTAGGAAGAACTCTGGCTGCTGTACTGGAAAATTGTCAGCAGGAGGATGGTACGGTGATAATTCCGGAGGCACTTCGCCCATATACCAGGGGCCTTGAAAGGATAACGAGGTAGATATTTACACGATAACTATACGAAATGATGCCTAGCATCTAAGCGTATAGTTATTTTTTTAATATTTTCACCCCGATATTGATATAGATATAGTATGACTGAATTCAGGAGGTAGGGATATGCAGAAGAACCATAGAAGGCTATATATTATATCAATCTTGATATTGATAATATCTATAACCGGGTGTATAAATATACATAGATCCTCGACACTCATAGTAGATGACTATAATGGCGTAGATCTGGATAGGATTCACCACTATAGGATTGAAGTGGATTTTGACCCCATGGATAGGTCCTATACAGCCGATCAAACAGTAGTATATATGAATAATACCGGGCGGGCATTGGATGAGGTATACTTCCATATATATCCCAATGCATATAGTAATATTGAAACCGCCCCCGTTCTATTCGATATGGCTAATATATCGAGGGAACAATACAGAACCGGATACGTATGGATAGAGGAGATAAGAGTGGATGGGGAAAAGGTTGATTTTACTATAGAAGGTGAAGGAAATACCATATTGAAAATAGAATCTAGGGTGCCAATAGAATCCAATGGAAAAGCGAATATAGATTTAAAATACAGGATAGGGCTTCCTCGGAATATAGACAGATTCGGATATGGTGATGGAGTATTTAACTTCGGCAACTGGTATCCCATAGCATGCGTATATGATGATAAGGGATGGAATCTAGACCCCTACTATAGCATAGGGGATCCCTTCTATAGTGATATCGGTAATTATGATATAACTATCAGGGTTCCTAAGGATATGGTAATAGCTGCTACGGGGAAGATTGCATCCAGAAAGGCCAGAGGTGATAGCTGGGTATATACTATTGAGAGCAAATTGACTAGGGACTTTGCTTGGGCGGCCAGCCCTCATTTTTCCATAGAGGAGTTGGAGATCGGAGGAACTACCATTAAACTATATTTTATGGAAGATAGCTCGGATATGGTAGATTCCGATATGGTGGATTTCGCTCTACAGGTGGGAGCGGACAGTCTAGAGATATTCAACAGGTGCTTTGGTAAATATCCATATAGCCAATACTCCATAGTACTGACGGAATTTCCAACGGGCATGGAATATCCCAATATGGTGTTTATAAATAAGGATTATCTAAATCAGGATTATAAGGCAACCTTAGAGCAGGTTATAGTACATGAAACAGCCCACCAATGGTGGTATGGTATAGTGGGAAACGATCAGATCGATGAGGCATGGCTAGATGAGGCATTGACTAGCTATTCGGAGGTAATATATATGGCCAATAAATATGGGGAACCAAGGGCCATGGATTATTATACATATAATTTTCAAATCCCCTACGAACAATATAGTGAGTATTCCATTGAGGATGGTGCGATAAATAAGCCGCTAGATCAATTCGAAAACTGGAAGGACTATGGGTTCTTAGTATATATAAAGGGTGCGGTATTTATAAATTCCATTGGGGAGGACTTTGGAACCGAGGTGCTCTACGATATCCTCAATAGGTATTATAGCATCTACAGGTTTCGAAATGGGGACACGGAAGGTTTTCTAAAGGTGTGTCAAGAGGTAACAGGTACATCATTCGAAGAGGAGGCCAATAGATGGCTCTATGATAGATAAAATGGGGGACAGATGTCCCCCATTTTATTTCAAAACCGTCTATCTCCAAACCCACCGAATAGAATTACTAATAATAGGAAAAAGAATAGTAAGCTGGAATCATCTCCATTCCAAAAGCCGCCTCTCCTTTTTATATCTGTCACATCAGAACCCCCCTTTAATATGCTATATTCAATCTAATATATTATATAGATATAATGGAATATTTGTTACTAGATGAATGGATTAATGATATAATTTCATGATAGGTAGAGATTATTGGGGAGTGTGCATTATGTGGCGAAGGCATGTCAGTGGAATTATGGCGTTCATATTATCTTTATTAGTAATTGGATCCACCGCGTTTGCCGATATAGGAATTGAAGACGGGGTGTCGGCGTATTTGATAGGGGATTATGAGACTGGAGAAATACTAGAGGGATATAATGTTGATGGGCCCGTAGAAATAGCTAGCATAAGCAAATTGATGTCCTATTTAATTATAATGGATCATATACATATGAACTCGATTTCGATGGGGGATAGGATATATATAGATGAAGATATAGTGGAGGTAGGGGGTTCTAGCCTGGAACTAGAGGTGGGTGAATCGTTTACCGTTGAGGAGCTATTGAGGGCGGTTATGGTGGTTTCGGCCAACGATGCAACCTATGCTCTAGCAAGGCATGTGGCTGGTTCGGAGGAATCCTTCGTCAAGATTATGAATTCCAAGGCTAGGGAACTAGGCCTTAATAATAGCATATATATCAATTCTACGGGATTGCCCCATGGGGAATTACAAAACGTCATGAGTCCGGAAGATATTTTCATGCTATCAAAATACATATTGGATAGCTATCCAGAAACCCTCTCCATAACTACGATTCCATTTATAGAGGTGCCGGGTAGGGATTATAGGAAGGAAAATACAAACCCGCTGCTAGATAAGATGGTGGGAATCGATGGGCTGAAGACGGGTTTTACGGATAGAGCAGGCCACTGTTTGGTGGCTACATTAAAAGATGAGCCCTCGCAAATGGACGAGGCCTTCAGGTTGATCGGAATTATTATGGGGGCAGGGAGTGAGGAGGAGAGGGGGGAGATGGGCGAGAAGTTGATGCTCTATGGTATGGATAATTACCATAAAAAAATATTTACCGATATTGATAAGCAGGTAGATATGGTGAGTATCCCTAAGAGCAAGGATGGAATGGTGGAGGTATATCCTACCAGGGATTATAGCAGGGTAATAAAGTATGAAGATGATGTGGAAATGGATATCTTGATCGATACCGGTATATACCCTCCATTGAAGGAGGGGGATATAGTTGGCAAGCTCATAATATCGATAAATGGAGAGGCCCAAGAGGAGATCGATTTGATGGTCAACAGGGATATCAAGAGACAAGGCCCTTTTAATTGGATGCTTCGAAGGATAGGAGATATGCTATTTAGGTTTGCTAGATCGATAAAAAACAATTGACAATCGCATAGAAATATTGTAAAATGTACTAGTATGAAAGCATATTATGCACCCGTAGCTCAGCAGGATAGAGCAACGCCCTCCTA
>JAAYRM010000023.1 GCA_012518745.1 Tissierellia bacterium | reverse complement strand
TGGTTAGATCCGTGGCAATTACTCTGATCCTCACCATATCGCCTAGCCTATGAATCTTCCCCGTATGAATCCCATAGACATAGTAATTCCTTTCATCGAATTCATAATAATCATCGGCCATATCGCTATATCGGATCAAACCCTCGATGGTATTATCCAATTGTACAAAGATACCAAAATTGGTCAGGGATGATATCATACCCTTGTACTCATTCCCAATTCTTGTTGACATATATTCGGCTAATTTTAGATCCACCACTTCCCTTTCAGCTTCTTCTGCCGTCCTTTCCGTTATAGAAGTATGATCGGCCACCCTTGGAAGTATCTTCTCTAACTTTTTCTGTTTTTTAGAGTTCAGTCTTCCATTGATATAGTATTTGATAATCCTATGAATTTGCAGATCTGGATATCGCCTAATAGGTGCTGTAAAATGGGAGTAATATTTGGATGCTAATCCAAAATGCATATCCTCTTCACTGCTATACCTAGCCTTTTTCAGGGAGCGAAGTAGTAATGTATTGATTAGGGTCTCTTCTTTTTTACCCTTTACCTCCCTAGTCAACCGCTGCAATTCCTTTGGATGCACTTCCTGGCTTCCCTTAATCATATAACCGAAGTTATGAATGAATTTATTGAATTCATTGATCCTATCCATATCCGGTTCTTCGTGCACCCTATATAGAAATGGCATTTCGGTCCAATACATGTTCTCGGCGATGGTTTCGTTACATACTAGCATAAATTCCTCTATCATCCTGTTGGCAATCCTTCGATCCTCTTTTGCAATATCTATAGGTATTCCATCTTCATCCAATATAACCTTTGCTTCTGGAAAATCAAAATCTATGCTGCCCCTTCTCTCCCGCTTAGCCTTTAATATATGACAAAGTTCCTCCATGATCCTCAATTCCTCAGATATATCCGCCAACTTTTTAGCTGCATCCCTGTCATCATCTTCTAGAAAATCTGAAACATCATCATATACCAGCCTTTGCTTACTCCTTATGACTCCTTCCACTATTTCATGATCTCTTACATTGCCATCCCTATCTATATCCATGAATACCGATAGGGTTAAGCGATCCACTCCCGGATTTAAGCTGCATATCCCATTTGATAGCTCTTCAGGCAGCATCGGAATCACCCTATCTAGGAGGTATACACTATTCCCTCGCTTATAGGCCTCCTTATCCAGGGGGGAGCCCTCCTCCACATAATGAGAGACATCAGCTATATGAACCCCTAATCTGTAATTCCCATTATCTAATCTATCTATCGAAACCGCATCATCTAAATCTTTGGCATCGATCCCATCCATCGTGAAGGTCTTTAGATCCCTCAGGTCTACCCTTTTATCGATATCCTCTTGTTTCACTTCCTGTTGAACCATATTGGCCCAATTTTTGACCTTCGATGGAAACTCTTCCGATAATTTGAACTGCCTTATTATGGATAGAATATCTACCCCTTTTTCTCCTATAAACCCCAATACTTCTTTAATCCTTCCCTCGGGATTTCTTCTCTGTTCCGGCCATCTGGTAATCTCCACTACGACCTTTTGATTGGTTCTAGCGGAATTGGTCTGCCCCTTTGGAACAAAGATATCATAAGCTATCCTAGAATCGTCGGGTATTACAAACCCAAAGTTTTTATTGCTCTCATAGGTCCCAACCACGGTTTGATTTACCCTCTCTAGGACCTTGATGATCTCTCCTTCCTTTTTCCTACCTATCTCTCCCCTACTGGTCACCCTGACTACAACTCTATCACCATGGAGCGCACCGTTCATCCCCTCCGCTGGAATAAATATATCATCCATCGTTCTATCGTCGGCAATTAAAAACCCAAATCCCTTTACATTGCCTTCCAATCTTCCTACCACCAAATTCATTCTGCCTATCAAGCCATAGCGCTCGTTCCTATTGCGTATTATAATGCCTTCCCTTTCCATATCATCTAATGTATTATATAGAGTATTTAACTCCATCCTTTCCAATCCAAACCTTACTCCTATCTCCTCTTTTAACATAGGTTTATAGGATCTTTCCTCCATAAGCCGCATTATATTCCTTCTTATCCCCATGTTGTGCCTCCAATCTCATCTTCTTCTACTTCTACGTATGTTGCGGATCCATCATCTCTATGCTTTGCCGGTCTTGCCCCCGCCTAAATGCACCTTGTTAAAAAGATCTGCTTCGTAAAAATACATATTTTCATTCCTATCCCTGTGAACCCCTATAGCTATATCTATCATTTTATCTATTAATTCCCTAAAGGGATAACCTATATCCTCCCAAAGGTAAAAAGCGATTGAGCCTGGCAAGGTATTTATTTCATTTATGAATATATTACTATCCTCATCTAGGAGAAAATCGACCCTGGCATTTCCGCTTCCATCGATGCAGATGAAGGATTTCCTAGCAATCTCCTCTATCTTTTCCCTTATATTATCCTCTATATCTGCGGGAATAATTCTTCTACTGCTTTCCTTTCCCCCACCCTTTATATTGCTCCTTATATACTTATCTTCAAAGCTCAATATCTCTTCCCAGCCCACAGGTTCCTCACATAAAGAAGATACCACATCCTCATCATATCCCATCACCGCACAGTTTATCTCCCTAGGATTTTCTACGGCCTTCTCCACCAATATCTTCCTATCATATCTTATAGCTATTTCAATCGCCCTTATTAACCCTTCTCTCTCGTTAGCCTTAGATATCCCTATGCTAGAGCCTAGATTTGCAGGCTTAACAAATACCGAATATCCTAAGTTATTCTCTATATCGGTCAGTATCCTTTGTTGATCTTCAATCCAACTACTTCTATAGAACCAGATATGCTCTACCATAGGTAAGCCATTAGCCA
>JAAYRM010000157.1 GCA_012518745.1 Tissierellia bacterium | reverse complement strand
CCACGATATAAATATTACGAAGGAAGCTCCTAATTATAGTAGGAGATAGGAGGTTTTACGATTTGATTTTAATTCTAGACCTAGGAGGTAAGTTTAGCAGGTTCTTGGGCAGAAGGATAAGGGAAAGTCAGGTCTATTGCGAGATAGTACCATATAATCATTCTATAGATAAGATCAAGGCCAAGAAACCCGAGGGTATAATTATATCCGGGGGGATTCCAACTGATGTGGCAATAGCAGAGGAATTGGACAAGGGAATATTTGATCTTGGGGTACCGATATTAGCCATCGGTTATGGGGCCCGTATTATGAATGGGATCCACGGTGGAACAACTACTATGCCTTCCGCTTTCGATTATGATTTCAGAAAAGTAGATGCGGATAAAGGGAGTATGCTATTCAATGGACTGGATGAAGGGCTATCCCTATGGCTAGATGATGAATATGTATTTGATACCATCGCCGATGGATTTAAGACAATAGCTACCCATAATGACGGGGTAGTTGGCATTGGGGATGGTAGCAATAAGTTCTACGGCCTAAAATTCCATCCCGAGATAGAAGAATCCAAGGATGGCAATGAAATAATAGATAACTTTTTATTCAAGATATGCAATTGTGATAGGCAATGGGATATGAGGGAATTTATAGATGATAGCATTGAATATATAAGAGCTAAGGTGGGGGATGGAAAGGCCCTGTGTGCCCTATCCGGTGGGGTAGATTCCTCAGTTGCGGCCGTATTGGTACATGAGGCTATAGGCGAAAAGCTCATATGTGTATTTGTGGATCATGGGCTCCTTAGAAAGCATGAGAGGGAACAGGTAGAGGAGATATTCAGGGAACAATTCCATATGAATCTAATAACCGTGGATGCAAAGGATAGGTTTTTAGGTAAGTTGAAAGGGGTAGCCGATCCAGAACAGAAGAGGAAGATAATCGGTGAAGAATTCATCAGGGTATTTGAAGAGGAGCAGAAGAAGCTCGAAGATATTGGCTATTTGATCCAGGGAACCATATATCCGGATGTAATTGAATCGGGAATAGATGGGAAGGTGGCGGTAAAAAGCCATCATAATGTAGGTGGATTGCCGGAGGATATGGATTTTGAAATACTGGAACCCCTGAGGCAACTCTTTAAAGATGAGGTGCGGGAAGTAGGGAGGTTGCTGGGAATATCAGAGGAGATAGTGGCAAGACAACCCTTCCCAGGGCCAGGCCTAGGCATCAGGGTCCTAGGAGAGGTAACGGAGGAAAAGCTAGAAATAGTAAGGGAAGCAGATCATATATATAGGGATGAGATCAAAAAAGCCGGATGGGAGGATAGGATCTGGCAATACTTTGCAGCCCTCCCCGATATAAGGACGGTAGGGGTGAGCCATGGGAAGAGGACCTATACCTATACGATAGCCCTAAGGGCGGTCAATAGTATAGATGGCATGACAGCCCAATGGGTGAAGATCCCCTTGGACCTATTGGAGAAGATATCCACTAGGATTACGGATGAGATACCCTTGGTAAACAGAGTGGTATACGATATAACGAGCAAACCACCGGGGACAATTGAGTGGGAGTGACACCTTATTAACCTACGGCTGGAGTGGAGAAAATTCAAAAATTACTTTTATTTAATTTAAGTGTTATTCAGTGTTTAAGAAGGGGTTTCTGACCTCTTCTTTTGCTGTTTAAATATTTCCTTGGAAGCAGCGCTATATCCATACGGCGAAAGACCTATATTCTAATAGACTAAGGCAATACATTTTTAGCTTTTTAGGATCCGTGAGATTGGAGATATTAACCCTGATACATTGGTCCTGCCAACTCTTAACATCTTCTAGAAAAAGACCTTTCTTACGGCAATAGGCTGCCAATTCTTGCTCTGTAAAAGCTGATATTTCAACTACTATATGAAATTTATCCCTTGGGCTCCATTAATTCTGTAGAATGTGCGGAATATAAGGAGCATTTATAATGATATTAGATATTTTAAAAATATCCTTGGATTAGAATTAATTATATAAAAATTAAGTTTTAAAATAAAATATAAAACCTTTGATATTAATAATTTGAAGGGGATAATAAGATTCGCAAACCATTATTTGATTTTAGAAATAGAAATTAAATAAAAATG
>JAAYRM010000156.1 GCA_012518745.1 Tissierellia bacterium | reverse complement strand
TAGGTAGATATTTGAAAGAACTGGGCATATAGAGAGGGGGCAGCAACTTGGAAGAGAGATTGATGCCGGAGTTAAGGTTTCCAGAGTTTAGTGGGGAGTGGGAGAGGAAGACGTTGGGGGAACTGGGGGGGTTCTATAATGGTTTATCCGGCAAAAACAAAGGGGATTTTGTAAAAGGAAATAGAAAATATATACAATATCTTAATGTTTTTGATAATACTTTAATAAAGAGCGGTTTTACTGAATATGGATATGTGTCAATTAATAAAAACGAAAAACAAAACACAGTTGAATATGGTGATGTCTTATTTACTCAATCGTCGGAGACCATGGATGAGGTTGGCATGACCTCGGTCTATATTGGAAATGAAGAGGAAATATATTTGAATAGTTTTTCATTTGGATATAGAATTTTTGGTTTAGACCAATTTGATAGCCGTTATATGGGATTTATGTTAAGAAGTAATAATGTGAGAAAAAAAATTATAAGAGAGGGCCAAGGATCTACAAGATTTAATTTATCACCTAATAGAGTTAGGAATATAAAATGTTTTATCCCCTCCCTCCCGGAACAAGAAAGAATAGGCGATTTCTTCTATAAGATAGACAAAAGATTGGAATTGCAACAGAAGCGAATAGAAGCCCTAAAGGAACAAAAAAAGGGCATGATGCAGAAGATATTCAGCCAGGAGATAAGGTTTAAGGATGATGATGGGAAAGATTATCCTGAGTGGGAGGAGAAGAAGTTAGGGGAGATTGCGAAATTACAAGGAGGATATGCTTTTAAAAGTGAGGATTATAAAACAGAGGGTACACCAATAGTAAGGATTTCAAATATAAAGGGATATATTGATATTGATTCAGATATTATCTATGCAGATGGCGACAAAATACCTAAACAGTATACAGTTAAAAAAGGAGATCTATTAATAGCAATGTCAGGTGCAACAACAGGGAAATCTGGAATATATGATTATGACTCTTTTGCATATTTAAATCAAAGATGCGGGAAGTTTACATCTACCCCAAATCTATATTATCCTTACCTCTACTCATGGATAGAATCTGATTTTTTTAGAGAACAATTATCGATTAGATTAATAGCAGGAGCCCAGCCAAATATAAGCGGTAGCGATGTTGAGAGCATGAAAATCTCCCTCCCCACCCTCCCCGAACAAACCAAAATAGCCAACTTCCTTTCCGCCTTGGATAGACGGATAGAACTAGAGGAACAGAAGTTAGAAGAATCCAGGCAATTCAAAAAGGGATTGATGCAAAGGATGTTTATTTAATATGCTAGGAATTATACCGGGAAGGGGGCGGCAACTTGGGGGAAAGATTGACACCGGAACTAAGGTTTCCAGGGTTTAAAGGAGAATGGGAGAGGCAGAGGTTTGGAGATGCTGGGGAATTTTATAATGGCCTATCGGGGAAGGATAGGGGTTCTTTTATCAACGGTAATAAGAAATATATACAATACCTCAATATATTCGCCAACACCTTTATAGATACGGACTTCACCGAATATGGCCATGTATCCATAGATGAAGGCGAGAATCAAAACAGGGTTGAATATGGCGATATCCTATTCACCCAGTCATCGGAGACCATGGATGAGGTTGGCATGACCTCGGTCTATATGGGGGATGAGGAGGAAGTATATTTAAATAGCTTTTCATTTGGCTATAGGTTTTCAAAAGCAGGGCAAT
>JAAYRM010000155.1 GCA_012518745.1 Tissierellia bacterium | reverse complement strand
TCAAAGCTCAGATTCCCATAATACAATCTGGTGTCTAATTGAAGAGGAAAATACTAATAAGGCACTCGCGGCCCTTCATGAGGAGTTCAAATTGCATATGTAACCTGTAAGCATAATTTAAAGGTTGGTTTTGTTAAATAAGATAGAATAAATAGCATATAATTATCACACTTGTAAAAACTATAGATGGTAATATCAAAAACTGGAGGTTGTAGGATGACTACTATTGCAAGTGATGATAATAATAACAATAATGGTGATAATGTTGATAATTTAAAGGAAATGGGAATTTTAAAAGTGCCGGATCTCGATACAAACATCCAATTCTTAACGATTGTCGGAGAGATAGAAGGACATACGCTTTCATCGTCAAATAAAAAGACTACTAAATATGAGCATATAATACCTATATTAATAGCTTCCATGCAGGATCCTAAAATAGAAGGGATCCTAATTATATTAAATACGGTGGGTGGCGATGTAGAGACAGGGCTAGCATTAGCGGAGATGATCAACTCCACAGATAAACCTAAGGTGTCCTTAGTACTGGGAGGGGGTCACAGTATAGGGGTTCCGTTAGCTACCGCCGCGGACTACTCCTTCATCGTTCCCACAGCGGCTATGACAATACATCCTGTCAGGACTACAGGGCTGGTAATTGGTGTTCCCCAAACGTTTAGATATTTTGAAAAAATGCAGAAAAGAATTATAAAATTTATTCTTCGCACCTCCAATATAGACAAAACATCTCTACGAAATCTAATGTATTCCACCGATGAATTAGCAAATGATGTTGGAACAATTCTAATTGGCAAGGAGGCTGTCAGTTGTGGTTTGATAGATGAAGTAGGTGGGTTCAGCCAGGCTCTGAATAAGTTGGGAACCATGATAGATGGGAAAACAAACAATATATAATTATAGTTGTAGATGATACAATCAAATGGATTAGATACTCCCTTAAATTTTGGGGCTTTATATGGGTAAACTACCATTTTAATGGTATAATGGGATATATGATAATCGACGTTCTGCTAAATTTACAAAAGGGTGGTATATTTGAAAGAGAAAAACAAAATCAAGGACAAGCAATATAATAAGGAAATCCTAGGCATAATCATCGTATCCTTTGGCATTTTATCTATTATCAGTTTATTTAGTGATAAAACAGGAATAATCGGGGTTGTTTTAAAAAAAACATATCTAACCTTGATGGGCTTTGGAGGATACGCTTTCCCCATAATTATTATAATCATAGGGGGATTATATATAACAAATCAATTCAAATCCAATGAATTTACACGATCCATCTATCTACTAGTTATATTTTTTTGCTTATTAACCTTATTGGATATCAAAAATCAAGGTGATATTATATTTAGCACAAAGATAAAACAATCCCTTTTATTACAACAAGATGAATTGGCCGGGGGTTTGATCGGTGTAATCTTTGGCTCCTTATTCTATAAATTATTCGGTTCCGTTGGCTCATATGTCATACTCTTGCTTATGATCTTCATATCGATACTGCTTTCTACCAAAGTAAGGGTTAAGGATATCTTTAATGATATAAAAACCAAATATATGAGTATAAATGGGAAGAAGGTCGAGAATAGAGAGAGTAGCAAGGCTAGGGGAGGATATAATACATCACAAAGTAAATCTAAATCATCAAGTAGAAATGAGAATATATTAATCTATAACTATAATGAGAACAAAACAGAACAACGCAGAATTAAACATAAACAAATGGGAAGGGCAAAGCAGGCTACGAGCGATTATGTTTTACCAAAGTTAAGCCTATTGGACGATTATGAACCCATACACGATATCCACAGCAAAAAAAATATATTAAACAACGCCAAACGGATCGAAGAAACGATGAAAAGCTTTAATATTGATGCTAGGATTAGCCAGATTAATAAAGGGCCGACGGTAACATGCTATGAATTGCAGCTGGCACCTGGAATCAAGGTAAATAGGGTAGTAGGACTATCCGATGATCTGGCCTTAAATTTGGCTACATCCGATATAAGGATTGAAGCTCCAATACCGGGCAAATCGGCCGTAGGGATAGAGGTTCCGAATAGAATCAAGGATAGTGTGAGCTTAAAGAACATGTTGAAATCTGATGAATATATAAAATCGAATAGCAATTTACCTTTATTATTAGGCCAGGACATATCGGGAAATCCGATAATATCTACAATAGATAGGATGCCCCATCTACTCATAGCAGGGGCGACTGGATCGGGGAAGAGTGTTTGTATTAACTCCATCATTATAGGAATACTATTCAAAAGTACACCCCATAATGTTAAATTCATACTCATCGACCCTAAAATTGTTGAACTAAGTATATATAATGGCATACCACATCTATTGACGCCGGTTATAACCAAACCAAAAGAAGCAGCTGCTGCTTTAGGCTGGGCTGTTGAGGAGATGGAAAGGCGATATAAACTGTTTGCAAAAAACAATGTAAAGGATAGCAATGCCTACAATAGCAGGATTGATGATGCGAAGGAGGAAATGCTTCCAGATATAGTGATAATAATAGATGAGCTAGCCGATCTAATGATGGTAGCAGCTGAAGAGATAGAGGATTATATCAGTCGGTTGGCCCAAATGGCGAGGGCGGCTGGAATCCACCTTATAATAGCTACCCAGAGGCCTTCTGTTGATGTTATTACAGGTACCATAAAGGCCAATATTCCATCCAGAATTTCCTTTGCTGTATCATCGCAGATAGATTCGAGGACTATCTTGGATATGTCTGGGGCCGAAAAATTGCTAAGAAGGGGAGATATGCTATTCTATCCCTCAAGTGCCCCTCAACCTATTAGGATTCAAGGTGCATTTATTAGCGATATCGAGGTTGAACGGGTAGTGGCATATATAATAGATAAAAACACCACTGCATATGATGAGAAGATAATGGAGAGTATAAAAAGCGATATCGAATTTAAGAACATCACCGAGGATTTAGATGAACTATTTATGGAGGCAGTCTATATAGTAATTCAAGAAGGACAAGCATCTATATCTCTCCTGCAAAGAAGGTTAAGGATTGGATATGCTAGGGCGGCGAGGATCGTAGACTCTATGGAAGAGAGGAATATCATAGGGGGTTTTGAGGGAAGTAAACCAAGAAAAGTTTTGATAACTAAAGATGATGTAGATTCTTTATTGAAGGGGAGACAATATGAAAACGACAGTTAAAAACATATCCATCATCACCTTAGGTTGTTCAAAAAATGAAATAGATTCAGAGCTGATCAACGCAATTGTAAGGCGGGAAGATTTCATTATTACAGATTCACTCGCCGAGGCCGATATCATCATTATAAATACCTGTGGTTTTATTAAGGATGCCAAGGAAGAATCCATAAGGGCTATATGGGAGGCTACAAGATATAAAGAAGAGGGTAGATGTAGGTTTATTATTTTGGCCGGTTGCTTGGCTGAAAGATACTCAGCGGAATTATTGGAGGAAATTGAGGCTGTTGATGCTGCAATAGGTACAGGCAATGTAAAGGATATTATTCCCGTAATTATTGATTTACTAGATGGAAGGAAGAAGATTGAAAGGGTTAGAAATGTGAATGAGAAATATCTAGAAAATATCAATAGACTAGACTTTGCCCCCAGCAAATACATACGGGTTTCTGAGGGATGTAATAATTTTTGCACTTATTGCATCATACCTAAACTAAGGGGCAAACATAGGAGTAGGCGAATAGAGGATATAATCGGTGAGGTAGAATATCTAGTGGAAAACGGAGTAAGGGAGATAATACTAATTGGCCAAAACATTACCGATTATGGCATAGACCTATATGGGGATTATAGGTTGTACGAGTTATTAAATAGATTAAATGAAATCGATCAATTGAAATGGATTAGATTGCACTACCTATATCCAGACAATATTACCAAAAAACTAATTTCATCAATTAAAAACAATACCAAGGTGTTAAAATATCTCGATATCCCCTTACAACATATAAGCAGCGGAATATTAAAGAAGATGAATAGAAAGACCTGTAGGGATGATATTATAGGATTGATTTCGAATCTAAGAGAGGAAATCCCCAATCTAGTAATAAGAACCACCTTTATGGTGGGGTTTCCAGGTGAAACCGAGGAAGATTTTAAGG
>JAAYRM010000154.1 GCA_012518745.1 Tissierellia bacterium | reverse complement strand
ATGCCGAAGTGGTGGAATTGGCAGACGCGCTGGACTCAAAATCCAGTGGAGCTTAACACTCCGTGCGGGTTCGACCCCCGCCTTCGGCACCATTATACTTATATAAATTAATATATAGCAAAGCATAGAGTTAAAAGGCCATCCGGGTCTTTTTTTATTGCAGTTTTTGGTTTAATTCCATTAACATTCCCTTGTTCTATCACCTTTATCTTACTACCAACTTTAATTCATCGCTTTCCAAGGAAAATCTCCCCATGGTCTCCTCATCGATTATAATCTCTCCTTGCTTGGTTATGAATATAACCTCCACATCTTCAAAATTATTCAATATTTCGGTTCCCTTATCTATACCCAATACAAATAGCGCGGTAGCCACCGCATCTCCATCTACGCCCTTATCGGATATTACGCTTAGACTTGATATCTCGTTATTCGTTGGATATCCAGTATCTGGGTCAATTATATGATGATACCTATTCCCTTCGTACATAAAAAACCTCTTATAATCTCCGGATGTCACTATAGATTTATCCTCTACATCGGATACCCCAAGATAGCTGCCTGCAGCCCCAAAAGGATCCTCAATTCCTACCCTCCAGGGTTTCCCTTTCCCCTTATTGCCCATGGCATAGATATCTCCACCTAGATCAATTATGGCTGATTTAACCCCTTCTTCCGCAAATATACTTTTTACCTCATCTGCAGCATATCCCTTAGCAATTCCACCTAGGTCTAGCTTCATTCCAGGTCTATTAAGATATACATAGCCATCATCCTCTAGTTCCAGATCATTATAATCCACCAAATCCTTGGCTTTCTTAATCTCATCTTCCGTGGGTATTGAATCAACTTCCTCCCTATTCTTGCTAGCCACATCCCATAATTCCACCAAGGGACCTATAGTTGGATCGTAGGCGCCATCGGTGGCTATTGCAAAAACCTTGGCCTGTTTTATAACCTGATATACATCCTTGCGAACCTTTACCGGTTTGATACCAGCATTTTTATTTATTGAACTTATATCGCTGGTGGATATGGTGGTGCTCATCGCTTCCTCTATCTCCTTCAATCTATCTATAGCCCTATCCAGTATTTTTTCATCTTTTCGATCGTATATATTCAATCTTATAACCGTATCCATCAAGAATTCGGTTCTAATCAAGGGTTCCGCCTTATTATCCAGAGCTTGTTGACATCCAACACTAGATAATATAGTCACAGTTAAAATTATGATTGATATTGATAAAATTAAAATTCTCCTTAATCCCATGCAAATTTTCCTTTCGCAGTTTTATTTATAAAAACCCTAACATATAGTTAGGGCCTTTACTTTATTTTGCCTCCTTCAATGCCGTTTCAATTAGTTCAATCATTATATCCTTCGAACCCGTGGAGCCTGTAACCACATCCACATCGAGGTATTCCACTCCATTGCTATTGATAACTAGCTTTTGCACCGCTTCTATGGTATCGAATAATTCTATATAATTGTAATTTTCTATGGACTTTCTTTCCCCAACTTCCACATCAACCGATTCGGTCTTTCGGTTGCCATCATCATCTAGTTCGGGGTTCCCATGCTCATCGAGTATAGCCTTAGAACTCTTTAATTTCCTGATGGCGGCTTCAAAATAATCCACACCTACAATCTGTCCATCTCTTATTACTATATTAACCTCTCCCAACCATCCATAATTGTCCTCATCCGCTTTTGCATTATATTCACCATCTTTATAGAACGGTCTATATGTATCCCCCGCCTCTGCCTTAGCTAACAATTCATTCGTTAGCTCCTCGAAGGTTTCCTTGGTTTTAGTACATCCCGTTATCACATCATAATCAATTTCATCTATATCCTTCTTCTTATTAAACTGTTCATTTAAATCCTCAATCACGGTCAACACTTCCGTATTATCACTATAATTATCCTCATTTTTTTCTTCGCCCGTGGTAGCGATTATTTCAGAATATTTGAATGAAGATATATCACCATCTATTACTTCCATACTTGCCATGCCAAAGCTATCATGCTCAATATGCCCCTTGACCAGATATACGCCATCCTGCAATTCTCCATCGATTGCAGCATCCTGTTTCCCATCACTACAGCCTGCAGCCAAGGCCATAGCCAATACCATGATTAGAAAAGCTAAACCTAGCCTATATTTCATTTGAATTCTCCACCTCCAATCTTTCAATAGTTATTATATTCTACAACTACCTTCCGACCATTATATTTAAATCCATCAGATTTTGCTGCAGCTCTATCAATATATTCTTCAACATATCGTATTCCTCTGCAAGCAATTTAGGATCGACCAACCTATCCCTTCTAGCATCCAAGGACTCCAATTGACTGTATACATTCTCCAATTCCGCCCTTATATCCTGCTTTAGGTATGCTGGTTCAATCTTGACCTCTTCGGATAATTCTATAGCCTGTTTCTCTATAACGAACCTATCGTACATATCGGGGATTATGGTCTCTATATTGAATTCCTTCTCTATCCTTTCCGATAATTCATTGGCCGATTCCTCCTCGCCCTGGACTATGAATATCTTCTGTGGCTTAGATTTTATCTTCCTTACCCAATCCAATAGCATTATTTGATCTGCGTGGCCTGATAGACCTTCTAGATAGTATATCTCCGATTTGACCAATATCTCTTCCCCTAGGATCTTCACCCTCTTGGTACCATTTAATATGATTCTACCTAGGGTACCCTCAGCCTGATAACCTACAAATACCAAGCTATTTCTCTCATCCCATAGGTTATGCTTTAGATGATGTCGTACCCTGCCACCAGTAGCCATTCCACTGGATGAGATGATTACCTTAGGAAATTTATACTTATTCAATGCCATGGATTCTTTCTGTTCCTTTATGTATCTTAGATTTGAAAATGTAAAGGGGTTGTCCCCCTTCAATATGAGTCCCTTAGCATCATCATCAAAACTACTGGAGTTGAGTTGAAACGCATTAGTTGCCTCAACGGCCATTGGGCTATCTACGTATATTGGAATCCGCATATGTTCCTCTATATCTTCATCATATTCATAATATCCATTTAACTCATATATGAGTTCCTGAGTTCTGCCCACCGCAAAGGAAGGAATTATTACCGTGCCACCCCTTAATGCAGTCCTATCTATTATATCTATCAACTTTTCCGTGCTCTCACCAAGACCCTCATGTATGGCATCTCCATAGGTGGATTCGATAATTAGGTAATCCGCCTCTTCTATATATTGTGGATCATTTATAATCGGCCTATTGGGCATTCCCAAATCACCGGAGAACACCAGCTTCAGCGTTTCTCCATTCTCTTTTATCCAAAGCTCCACGATGGCCGATCCCAACACATGCCCGGCATCCTTAAATCTCAACCGTATATCCCCATTGATTATTATCATCTGCTCATATAGATAGTCTTCAAAAAATTTCAGACTAGTTTCCGCCTCTTCCATGGTATACAGAGGTTCAATCGGTCCCTTACCTGCCCTTTGCCTTTTTCTATTTTCCCATTCCACATCCGCCTCTTGTATCTTTGCACTATCCAATAACATTATGCTGCAGAGGTCGTATGTAGCCTTTGTAGATAGTATTCTGCCCCTAAATCCTTCTTTTACAAGCTTAGGTATCCTACCACTATGGTCTATATGAGCATGTGTCAATATTAAAAAGTCTATATCGGCGGGATTATAGGGAAATGCCTCATAATTCATGGCCTCAATTTTTCTCCCCCCCTGAAATAGACCACAATCCACCAATATCTTATAATCATTCGTCTCAATTAAAAAATTGGACCCTGTTACCATCTTCGCTGCTCCACAAAATTGTATATTCATATTTATCCCCCTCGTATTCACCTAGTTCATATTTACCCAATCGTATAGATTCCCATCAAAAAACTAGGAAATGGGCTCTTTTAACATTCAACTCCCTATCCTCTCTAGGGCTAGTACCAATAATAATATTCCTAAGGCGATCAGTACTATAACTCCCCCTGGGGAAAGATCCAGATAGAAGGATAGTATCAAGCCCAATATCACGGATACTATTCCAAATATATTGGAATATATAAGTCCCGCTCTAAAACTCTTGGCAATCAATAGGCTAGTTGCTACCGGCAGAACCATCAGTGAAGATATTAGCAATGCTCCCACTATCCTCATGGATATAGCCACGGTTAAGGCAACCAATATAGAAAAGAGCCAATTGATAAACCTCACCGGGATACCAGCTAGATGAGCCGATTCTTCATCAAAAGTTATATGGAGCAATTGCCTATAGAATAGAATTATAGTTGAAAAAGTAATTACCCCCAATATTATTACCATCACTATATCCTTTGTATTTACGAGGGCTAGGCTACCAAATAGATAGGATAATATACCCTGAGTATTACCTAGACTTATAAATATAGCGGCCAATCCCACACCTGCGGATAGGGCTATGGCCAAGGATAATTCTGCATATGCCTCATATCTTCTCCTCAACGCCTCTATTCCCACAACTGCTATTATAGAAAACGCTGTAGCGGTATAGACCGGATATATATTGACTACCATTCCAAAGGCCACCCCCGATAGAGCCATATGGGATAGGGTATCTCCTATGACGGATTGCCTTCTCAATACTAAAAAATATCCTATGGTTGGAACTATTAGCGATATCAATATTCCCATAACAAAGGATTTTTTCATAAATTCATAGGCTAACATGTTTTTTCCTCCTAATTATTATCTTATGAATAAAAGTTAATCCGTTATTATAGGTCAATTAACCGCCATCCTGCCCCGAATGGATCCTTCCATCGTTTAAACGAATTGTCCTACTTACCTGTTCGGATAAAACCTCAATATCATGGGAAACCATTACCAATGAAATGCCATATTCTCTGTTCAATATATTCATCAATTTATAAAAGGTATCCCTAGATTCCTGATCCACGCCTACCAGGGGTTCATCCATAAATAGAGCAGTTGGATTGTTTGCCAAAGCCCTGGCTATGAAGACCCTTTGCTTCTGACCTCCGGATAGATTTCCTATCTTAGATTTCCCAAATCCATCCATCCCTACTACCCTTAATACCTCTTTGATCCTTGCATCATCCCGTAATTTGCGCTTCTTAAATAATCCCTTCCTCGCCGCAAGGTTGACTCCAACTATCTCCTCCACGGTTGCAGGAAACATCGGGTTGAAATCCCTTACCTCCTGCGATATATAGCCTAACTTATGAAAATCACTGAAACTATCCGCCCTCTCCCCGAATAATTCCATCTTCCCCTTATCAGGTTTTAAAAGTCCTAGCATCAATTTCAATAAAGTGCTCTTTGCAGATCCATTTGGACCGATTATACCTACAAATTCTCCTTCATCTATGTGAAAACTCACGCCATCGAGAACCTTATTATCCCCATAGCTAAACTCTATATCCTTTCCCATCACTATCCTCTTGCCCATATCAATTCACCAATGCCTTTTCTAAGTTCTTTAGATTTTCCTTCATTATGGATATATAGTCCTCGCCGGCTGCCTCTTCTTCCTTAGTCAGCCCTCCTATTGGATTCAACACAAGGATCTTCAACCCTGCCTCCCTAGCAATGACCTCTACGGTCTTAGGGCTTATTAATGGCTCCGTAAATATATATCTATAATCCCCTTCCGTTGCAGTCTCTATTATATCTGCAATAGCCTTGGGACTGGGCTCCTGTTCAGGATTGATGCCCATAACCGGTATCTGATGAAATCCATATCTTTCTGCCATATAATCAAAGGCCGCATGGGAGACCAATAT
>JAAYRM010000153.1 GCA_012518745.1 Tissierellia bacterium | reverse complement strand
TAGATGCCCATATGCATCTGGATAAGGCCCTCATCAACGAGAAAATATCCAATAGGAGTGGAACTTTAGATGAGGCCATAAGGATCATGGGGGAATACAAGCCAAAGATGAGTATTGAAGATATAAAGGACAGGGCGAATAGGGTATTGCAGAGGGCATATGGGAATGGGACTAGATATATAAGAACCCATGTGGATGTTGATCATACCATAAAGCTAAATTCATTGCGGGCCCTCATGGAGATTAGGGAGGATTGGAAAGATAAGATAGAGATTCGAATAATCGCCTTTCCACAGGAGGGGATAGTGGAGAATGAGGAGGCATTTCGCTATCTGAAGGAAGCCGTGGAGATGGGGGCGGATATAATAGGCGGGATACCTGCAAGGGAGAAGGAGCCAATTAAGCATATCGAGATGATATTCGATCTGGCTTTAAAGCATGATTTGGATATCGATATGCATATTGATGAGACCGACGATCCTAAATCTTTGACCCTAAGGGACCTGGCTGAGATGGCGTTGGAAAATGATTATATAGGCAGGGTTAGTGCAGGGCATTGTTGTAGTCTTGCAGCGAATGAGAAGGAGGATATACTCCCGATATTGGAGTTGGTAAAGGAGGCCGATTTAAATATCATATCTTTACCATCTACAAATCTGTATCTGCAGGGTAGGGGGGATACCAAGAATATAAGGCGGGGAATTACCCCCATAAAGTACATGATCGAAAACGATGTAAATGTATTCATAGCATCGGATAATGTCAGGGATGCGTTCAATCCCTTTGGGAATGCAAACCTATTGCAGATAGCATTGATAACAGCTCATGGTTCACATATGGGAGGGGAAAAGGATCTACAGAACCTATTCGATATGACTACTCACCTACCCATGGAAGCATTCGGATTTGAAAAGAATCTAGAGGTAGGGAATAGGGCCAACTTTATAGTATTGGATGCAGTATCAAAACCCGGGGCCATCATATCCCAGGCGGGTTTATATGGGTATTTTGAGGACGGAAAACTATGTAATAAAGAATAAACAACGCAAAATATATTATGGGGAGGTTAGATTATGGGTTTAATAATAAAATTAATACCAGTAGCAGCAATTTTAGCCCTTCTATTTATGAGAAAGCATATGCTATTAGCGGGACTTGTCGGTGGCGTAATAGCCATGATTATAGGAAGGATGGATATAGGGACTGCCTCCGGGATGTTCATAGAGGGTGTATCCAATATGTTGGGTATAACCATACCAATACTATATGCAGCAGCTGCTGTTATGGTATCGGAGGCGGGTAGTATCAGTTCCTTGGTGGAGCTAGCCAAAAGGGGTTTGAAAGGAAATGTAAGCATCCTAGCCGGGATCGTAGTATTGATTCAGGGCTTTGCAACCTATATGGCAGGTATGGGGGCCGGGAATACCATGGTAACTGCACCTTTGATCGCGGTAGCTGTAGGGGCGGTTCCAGAGGTTATAGCTGGAATGGCGATAGTATCAGCAGTAGGCTTTACAACCTCACCAGCTTCCACTGAGACGGTACTAGCAGCCGAAAGTGCTGGGGCAGATGTGGTGGCTCATGCTATTGCTATGAGGCCCTATACAGTACTATTCTATTTAATAGGTGCAGGTCTAGCCATATATGGCGTATATAAGAGGGGTTCCTTGATAGAGGATAAGGACGATGCTATGAAGGAAGAAATAGATGATGTAAGCAGTGGAACATTACTAATGCGTTCACTACCTTCAATTGCGCTATTGCTTATGGTAGTGGCAGGAAGCAGTATTAACGGCGTCATAGGTATAAATCTAATTTCGCCTGCTACAACCATTATATTCACGGCGATATTGACGGTTCTATTGACTCCACTCGATTCAGGTGAGACCAGTGATGCATTGATAGATGGGTCTAGGTTTATATTGACTACCCTATTTGGTGTAGGTATATTCCTATCCTTCATAAATATGATAGCGGAGATTGGAACATTTGAGGAATTAGCTGCTTTGGCAAGTAGGGTTCCCGAGGGAATCGTTCTTCCAACGGCAATGGTATTAGCATTCTTGATAGCCATACCCTCCGGGGCTTTTGCGGCAGGGGTGCTGACTCTAACGTTGCCAACCCTATCTGCACTTGGACTCCCTTC
>JAAYRM010000152.1 GCA_012518745.1 Tissierellia bacterium | reverse complement strand
TGGAAAAATGGAAAGGGATATGATTAAAACTCTATCCAATCCAGAAAACCCTCAACATCCCACCATCATATATAATAATGGAAGGCTATGGGTATCCTGGGTTGAATACGATAACGTAATGAGCTGTTATAGTGAGGATATGGGAAGTACTTGGAGTCCTATTTTGATGTGGAAGGAATCGAAGGGGGCGGATATTGTTAGGTACGAATACCGTGGGAAACAGCCAGATGACACCATACTGGATTACTCCTTCGGCAATATAGGCCAGGAAATAGACGTCATGGGATTTGGGCCTACTAAAAAAACTATTGAAATACCTTTAAAAACAGGCTACGAAGGATATAAAAAGTGATCTTAATCGTATAATATAATTTTCGGCCTTTGATAGTCCACATAAATTCTATATAATAGTATTAGTGGAATTTAATCATATAGGGGGCTGGAACATGGATAATAAATTGATATTGGCCAAGCAAGCTTTGGAGAAAAGTGGATTTAAGGCTGCAGTATTTGATGGGGTAGACGAGGCGAGGAAGGCATTATTGAAGGAGATAGGATTAGGGGAATCCGTAGCATTTGGTGGATCTATGACATTGAATGATATGGGATTATATGAGGAATTTAAGGAGAGGGGCAATGATATATATTGGCATTGGAAAGCCGAAGATGGGCAGAGCGAATTAAGAGCGGCCAGATATGCAGATATATACATATCCAGCACCAATGCCCTGACATTGGATGGAAAGTTGGTAAACATGGATGGGGTGGGGAACAGGGTTTCATCCATGTTTTATGGACATAGAAGGGTATATATAGTAGCGGGGAGGAATAAACTAACCAAAGATTTGGATGAAGCTAGGGATAGAATCGATAAGATAGCAGCACCCAAGAATGCCAAGAGGTTGAATACAAAAACCCCATGTGAATCTACGGGTGAATGCAATGATTGCGATTCTCCGGCGAGGATATGCAATGTAGAGGTAATAATACACAAAAATACCAAGGGATCGGATATAAATATATTCTTGATAGATGATGATCTAGGATACTAAAGTTTAAGAGGTGATTTTTTTGGAAATCTATTTGGATAATTGCTCTACAACCAAACCTAGGGGGGAAGTTGTTGAAAGGATGGTTCATTTTCTAACGAATGAATATGGAAATCCTTCGTCCCTCCACCGATTGGGGTTCAATATTGAAAAGGGCATAGAAGAGGTACGGGGGACGATTGCAGATTTTTTAGGGGTTTATAAGGATGAAATATACTTCACCTCAGGTGGCACCGAAAGCAATAATCTAGCTATAAGGAGCATATTGGAGAGGTATAAGCGATGGGGAAATCATATAATAACCACCAAGATAGAGCATCCCTCGGTATTAAACCTTATCAAGGATTATGAGGAAAATGGCTATGAGGTGACCTATTTAGGCGTAGATGATAATGGAATAATATCAATGGAAGAACTAGAATCAAGTCTGAATGAAGAAACCATATTGCTCTCCATAATGCAGGTGAACAACGAGATTGGCAGTATACAGCCTATATGGAGGATAAGGGATATATTGGATGACAAGGGGTCCAATGCATTCCTGCATGTAGATGGGGTTCAGGGCTTTGGCAAGGTTCCCTTGGATATAAAAGGATGGGGCATAGATGCACTTTCCTTCAGCGGCCATAAGATATATGGACCCAAGGGCATAGGCGGTCTTTATATGGATAGGAATTTAAAGACTTCTCCCATAATACTCGGTGGGGCTCAGGAGAGGGGATTACGCTCTGGCACCGAGAATGTACCGGGGATAATGGGGTTTGGGAAGGCAGTTGAGATAATGGGAGAAAACTTTGATAATGAAAGGGATAGGGCCTATGAGCTAAAGTCCTATTTCATAAGGGGGTTGGAGCAACGGATCCCATATATCCATATAAATAGCCCATTGGGGGAAGAACATTCACCCTATATATTGAATGTATCGTTCAAACATATCAAGGGCGAGGTCTTACTCCATTATCTAGAGGATAAGGGCATATATGTGGCTACGGGCTCCGCCTGCTCATCTAAGAGCAAGGATAAAAGTCATGTACTTACCAGTTTGGGATTGTCCGATGAGGATATTGAAGGGGCCATCAGGATTTGCTTTTCCCATGAAAATACGAAACAACAGATAGACTATGCCATAGATGTACTCAAAGATTCAGTAGAGGCAATTAGGCAAATAACCATGAGGTGATGAGGAATGGAAAGGCTGATTAGCATAAGTGTAGGTGAGCTAATTTTAAAGGGAGGGAATAGAAGGTTTTTTGAAGATAAGTTGATATCTAGGATTAAAAGGGCTATCCGGGGATTGGATTATGATGGCATATATAATGAACAGGGCAAGATATATATAGAGGCTTCAAAGGATGTATTAGATGAGATGATAGATAGATTAAGGAAGGTATTTGGACTGGTGTATATAAGCCCCTGTATTAAAACGAAAAAGGATATGGACAGCATAGAAGAAGCCGCTATAAAGGCTATGGATGAAAAGATGGCGAAAGATAATATAAGGACCTTTAAGGTAGTCACCAATAGGGCTGATAAGGGTTTCCCAGTTCAATCTCCAGAGGTATCTAGGAGGGTTGGCGCAGCCATACTCAAAAATATGGATGGCCTTAGCGTAGATCTGCATAATCCGGATGCTTATCTATATATAGATATAAGGCAGGATTGCTATATATATACGGATAGGATCCAGGGCTATGGGGGATTACCTGTAGGTACGAGCGGCAAGGGATTGCTATTATTATCCGGGGGCATAGATAGTTCAGTAGCTGGTTTTCTAATGGCGAAAAGGGGCCTCGAAATAAGTGGAGTGCATTTTCATAGCTATCCATTTACCAGTGAAAGGGCGGAGGAAAAGGTTAAGAATTTGGCTAGGGTATTGAGCATATATACCGGGGAGCTCAAACTATATAGTGTAAACATATTGAAGATACAGAAGGAATTGAATGCCAAATGTCCGGAGAAGGAGATGACCATTTTATCCCGCAGATTTATGATGAGGATAGCGGAGAGGATTGCTGCGGAGAATGGCATGGATGCTCTGATAACGGGGGAAAGCCTAGGGCAGGTTGCAAGTCAAACCATGGAGGGGTTGACGGCTACTGGGGATTCGGTGGATAAATTGGTAATAAGACCCTTAATAGGATTTGATAAAACTGATATAATAGATATCGCAAGGGATATAGAAACCTATGATATATCCATATTGCCCTATGATGATTGCTGCACATTATTTTTGCCTAAGCACCCTGTAACTAAGCCGAGAATAGAGGATATTGAAAATTCTGAAAGGGCTATAGATGTAGAAGGGTTGGTAGATGAGGCTATATCAACTATGAAGATATATACCTGCTAGGATTTAAGAGGCTGGAATTTTCCAGTCTTTTTTCCATATGTATTGTAATAGATGGAGGATGATATATAATAATAAGGATGAGTACCTTAAAAGGAGGATTTGAATATGAATAGAACCATTATAATTGTTATAGCAATAATAGTAGTGATAGCAGCCACATTTGGAATGACCTATAATAGATTGGCAGTTGCAGATGAACGAGTGGATAGCGCATGGGCCCAAGTTGAAAATGTGCTCAAGCGCAGAGCCGACCTGATACCAAATCTAGTCAATACGGTAAAGGGATATGCTAGCCATGAGAGGGAAGTCTTGACGGGTATAACGGAGGCCAGAACTAAGTTCAACGCAGCTAATACGCCGGGTGAATATGCAGAGGCCAATACGGAATTAAACAGGGCATTGACCAGCCTCTATGCGGTAGTGGAGAATTATCCAGACCTGAAGGCAAGTGAAAACTTTTCAGAGCTGCAGTATGAATTATCTGGCACTGAAAATAGGATTGCCACGGAAAGAATGCGATATAATGAGGCTGTAGAGAGCTTCAACTCTACCATAAGAAGGTTTCCCACCAATATGATAGCGGGTATGTTTAATTTTGAGAAGAGGCAATACTTCGAAATAGATGAACAAGATGCAGAAGTTCCAGAAGTAAGCTTTTAGGTGATATATATGAGAAGAAGGTATCTCTTTTTTATATTATTATCCATATTAATAATATTTCAGGCTAGTACAGGATTTGCAAAGGGGTTGGATCTGCCTAGACCAAACCCTTCCTTCTATGTTTATGATGAAGCAAATATTGTAGATTCCAAGGTGGAAAACTATATAATAAGGACCAACGAAGAGCTATACCAAAGGACAGGAGCCCAGGTGGTCATCGCTAGTATCAACTCCCTAGAGAATATGGATATACGAGAATATGCCAATAGGCTATTTGAAAGATGGGAGATAGGGAGTAGGGATTATGATAATGGGTTGTTGATTGTGATAGTTCCTAGCGAGGGTGAGATTTGGATAGAGGTAGGCTACGGGTTGGAAGGTGCCTTGCCCGATAGTAAGGTGGGCCGAATAATAGAGGATTCTATTCTGCCCTATTTCAGAGAGGAAGATTATTCAGAAGGCATATTATCTGGTTTTAATGAAATAATCGATGGTATAGAGAACGAATACGATATCCAGTTAAATCGGGAGGATATAGATGAGGAATTGTACCATTTTAATACCTCACCCGATATGGGGGTATCCGGTAGAACGGGTAGAATATTTATGCTTATAGGAATCGTGATATTCTTATTCATTGATATGAGGTTTTTCCGTGGATGGCTTACCTTCTCCCTATTAAGGGGATTTGGAAATAGAGGAGGTAGGGGAGGCGGCGGAGGACATGGTGGCTCCTCAGGTGGGGGAGGTAGATCCGGAGGTGGTGGAGCCGGCGGCAGATGGTAATGAAAGGACGATATATATGCGAATCATAGCGGTAATAATTACACTAACATTGGTATTAACGGGTTGTGGAATTGAAAGGCACTCCATTGGTCAACAGAACGAGAAGCCTATTATATATGCATCATCGTATCCCCTATACTTCTTAGCCCATGAAATAGGCAAGGATAATATAGATTTGAGGATAGTAATTCCTGCAGGGGCGGAGGCTCATGACTATGAACCCTCCATGAAGCAACTAAAGGAGATAGGAGATGCGGATCTGTTCATATATAATGGGGCAGGGTTTGAGAGCTGGGCCGATAGACTTTTGGAAACCCTATTGGAGAATAAGAGGAGTATGGTTGCCAGCGAAGGGGTGGAATTGATAGAGTTCAATGGTGTAGCTGATCCTCATATCTGGTTAAATCCTATCAATATGATAACCATAGGGGAGAATATCAAGGAAAACTTGATGGAATTGGATGAACAAAATAGGGAGCAATATGAGCAGAATTATAAGGAATTATCCGATAGGTTGAGAGGATTGGATGATGAATATTCCCAGGCGTTGAAAGACCATAGGGGTAAAACTATATTGGTCTCCCATGCGGCCTTTGATTATATGGCAGAAAGATATGGATTTCATCAGATACCGGTTATGGGCATCAACCCTGAACAGGAGCCCAGTCCTAAGGCTATTGCAGATATAATAGAGATTGCAATAGAAGGGGATTATGGATATATATTTATGGAGCCATTAATAAGCCCTAAGACCGTAGAGGTCATTGCTAGGGAGGCAGGGTTGAAGATCCTTGTATTGAATCCAATAGGAGGGCTGACTAAGGAAGAGGAGGCAACCGGCGAGGACTATATATCCATAATGAAGGAAAATCTCAAGAACTTAGAAAAGGCATTGGTGAATTGATATGGGCAAGAGGATAGTG
>JAAYRM010000022.1 GCA_012518745.1 Tissierellia bacterium | reverse complement strand
TTTACAGCATTGATACCCTCTTTAAACTGGGATAAGGATAATGCTACCATATTGGATATGGCCAATATATCATCCTTCATAAGTTCATCCTCGGTAAAAAATTGTAGAGGAAATTCTTTCCGCTCATATGAAGCTAGATATAGGCATCCTAAGACCTTCAAAGTTGATTGTTCTGAATCGCAGGGATGAAATATTGGTATAAACACCTCAGATTCTATATCCTCTATTATGGGACAGGTTCCACGCTTACATAGGGAACAGGACCCATGACAGTAATTGCTAATTATGCTCTTGCTATCCATGGATTTTTTCATCAGTCTGTAGATCTTCTTATTGAGGAAATCATTCTGGGGAATGGTCTCCTTTTCTAACTTAGCATTCCTAGAATATATACCCCTGCAAAACAAGACATTTTGGAAATCGTTGAACATAAATGAGATGCATATATCATAATCCAACGCCTTCGCTATATTTTTCTGCTTTATCCTCAGCCTATCCTCTATAGTATTATGCTGCCCTTCTGTCCATTTACCTATATTGAATTCCAGTTTCATCGCAATATAATCCCCTTTACTATTATGTAGTACTTTATGCCTAAGACATCTAGCGATATCTAGGACCATTGTACCAGATTGACAATCCCTTTACAATCTCATTCCCCATTTTCCCCCAAAAATTGAGAATAACTATACGCCTTGGTGCCAGGCACCAAGGCGTATAGTTATATTCCCTAAATATCTGATATCTTGACCTTTTCTATCGATTCAATGTCCCTTCCAAGTATATTGCTGCCTATTCTTTTAAATTTAACCGGATCCCCGCTTACATAGAAATTATACCTACCACAATCCGCCCCATCGGATATGATATCGGATTCCTCAAGTATCTTATGGGCCATCTTGGCAGTTTCATGGGCTGGATCGATCATCAATACCCCGTTCCCGAGCACTCTACCTATAACCGGGCGAAGAACTGGAAAATGTGTACAGCCTAATATCAACGAATCTATCTGCTGCTCCTTTAGCTCGGATAGATGCTTGCGTATAATCTCCTCGGCCTCATTAGTATTTTCCAATCCCCCCTCCACTATCGATACAAATGAAGGGCAGGATACATCTATCACTTCCGAATTGGGAAGTAGTTCTTTCAGGCCCCTCTGATATACCTGGCTCCTAATGGTACCCTCTGTGGCTATAAGCCCTATCCTAGAGTTCCTAGTAACTCCTACAGCAGCCCTAATCCCCGGCTCTATAACCCCAATTATGGGTATATTGAATTCCATCTGTACCTCTTGCATGGCCAGGGCGGATACCGTATTACAAGCGATTATCACCGCCTTAACATCCTTGGTCAATAGAAATTTTATGGTCTCGATGGAGTATTCGATTATAACCTCCTTAGACCTAGTTCCATATGGGGTTCGCGCTGTATCTCCTAGATATACTATATCTTCTTCAGGTAGCTCCTCTATTACCTCCCTCAATACCGTAAGTCCACCTACCCCGGAATCGAATACTCCTATAGGCCTATTGTCCATAAAAATTCCCCCTTCGTCATATATTCTAGTGATATTAGGGGGAATTTACAAGATCTTTTTAGAATGTCAATGTTCCATTATCATCCTTTATCAATTGCAATATCTGCTCTTCCTTCCCATCTAGTGCATTGATATATATTATATAGTCGGAACCCTCATATTTGCCCTTGAATTCATAGCAGAGGACCTCCTCCTTACCCTTCGGTATCAATGCTAACCTTATGGAATTTATATCATAGTTAGTCCTTATCTTGCTCCTAGCTTCCTTGGATGTTATTTTCGCCTTCTCTATATTTCTATCTCCTCTATGGTTTAGATAATAGCTGGAGGCATCGAATCCAACCGCTTCCCCATTATCCAAGGCCACCTTCACCTTGACTAGATCCGGATATATGGTCACATCCTTTTCTTTAGCCGCAAAGTTGAATAGCACGGTATTATCGCTCTTCAAATAATAGTTGGGCTCCATATTATCGAACCCCTTATTTTTCAAGAACTTAAGCGCCTTATCTTGGGCCTGATCTATGGATATGTTGGCCTTGGATACTGGTCTCGAATTAGCCATCCATAATACCTTCCCCCCCTGCCTTGTAACCCCTATATATACGGCCAATTCCTTAGAGGCATTAGCGGGTTCAATATTGAAGGTATGTGCAGGAATCCTCATATCAGCAGCATTTTTGCCTTCCTCGAATGAGGTTATCTTATTGACTCTTTTCTCACCAAAGAATCGCTTCGCCGCCATCTTAGCCTGCTCCTTGGACACGTTTCCACCAGATAGCCCTACCGGTTTTCTATTTATCATCTGATCGGAGAAGGGCCCATCATATATCAACTCCGGCGTTTCCGCCATATTCTGCTCCACGCTTCCTATACTGGTCATCAATATCTTCTCATTGCCCTCCCGAACCTTTTTGCTCTGCCTTTTATTTAGGGAGCTCATCATAAAATCTCTATCGGCAAGCTCGGATTGTAACTTTGCCAATTCCTCGTTAAACGTAGCAGAATTTCCTCGAAGATTACCCAGGGCCTTCCGCTGTTCCTTGGTCAATGCCTTCCCATCTAGATGGGACTTAATCAACTCAAAGCTATAATCGGCAACTTGATTTAGAAACTTCTCGGTCTTTGAGGTCTCTGCATGGGTTACCGGCATCTGTCCTAGCTTATCCTGAGCAAAATACGCCTCATTCATTATCTGGGATAATAACAATACGTTTTGATCCCTGGATTGAGAGACCAAAGCCTTGGATAGGTTGACCTGAACATTTTCCACATGCTTCTTTATGTCGAAAAACAACCTCTGATAATGGTTCTCCAAGGCTATACCCAGTTGATTTTTATTTCTATATTCACCATAGCCCCAACCCACAGCCAATATAAGTGCTAGGGCTAAAATACTTGGGGCTATCCACCATCGTTTTCTATCATCATTCATCCATATCACCTCCTATATGCCAAACCAGTGTTTACCTATTTTCAATGTTACCTTCCTCGACCATATCCATTTGCTCGTAGAGGTGGCGGGGTTCCAATAATAGAGACACCCGTAGGTCGGATCCCAGCCATTCAATGCATCCCTAGCCGCCTTTATGGAATCCTTTGCGGGGGTCAAATTGATCTGCCCATCGGCAACTGCAGTAAATGCTAGGGGTTGATATACAACTCCCCCTATGGTATTGGGAAAGATCGGGCTCCTTACCCTATTTAATACCACCGCACCCACCGCTACCTTGCCCAAGTAGGGTTCACCCCTGGCCTCGCTATGGATAGTTCTAGCTAATAGGTACTCATCCCCTTTTCTATTTATACCCTGCGCTGAGGCTGGTGCCTTCCTTCCCGATAATGTAATCCCCAAGGCTGCAGCTGTGCTAGGCCCCACCACCCCATCCACCTTCAATCCATTTTTGCTTTGAAATCTTCTAACGGCTCTATAGGTATCCGCCCCAAATACCC
Organism: Tissierellia bacterium; assembly: GCA_012518745.1. Taxonomy (GTDB): domain Bacteria; phylum Bacillota; class Clostridia; order Tissierellales; family Tepidimicrobiaceae; genus DUNJ01. Next base: position 2,732 of record JAAYRM010000022.1, on the reverse strand, counting down.
CATCCACTTTCCCAATCAAATACTTCCACTTAACCAATTGCCATTGGACGTTCTTTACATCCTCGCCTCGAGAACCCCAGTAGAGGATCTGAGGTGCAAAGAACATATTATACCTAGATGCCGTCTCTCCCTGATAGTCCTTTGGTTCATAGAACATGATCATGGATAAAAAGAACAGTACAAAGATCATGGTCATCACTATAAATCTTTTCAAATATTTACCTCCTCTCTATTTATGGGTACCTATATTTTTTGTAAGAATCGAAAATTTATACAGTAAAACAAAAAACTGCCACTGACTTATAATTCCAGTGGCAGTCCTGCTTATATAGTACCGGTTATGTCCTCTGCAAAGTATATCCTGGTTCTCTCTATAAATTCCATTATCTTGGATTTCAATACTATGGTGGGTTCCTTATGGGATGAGAGGAATTCCATATCGTTTTCATCCATACCTTCCTTTGAATTGCCAATTAAATTCTCGCCGTTGCCATGCCCCATCTCCACAAAGCATAGAGGTGGAAACATTATACACCACCAATTTTTCCCCTTTCCCTCACCTATATCTATCTGTAGCGTTTCATACTCTCCAGATGGAAGCGTTATATCGCCATATCTCCTAGTAGGGAAGTTTCTAGGGCCAAGGGATACCTGAACTGGCAAATCCATTCCTTCTTGCGCTATCACCTCTTGCGCTATCGATTCCATATCATCTAGATTGGATTTCATAATCCTCCTAGCATCCTCAATGGATTTGCCTTTCATAAACCTTGTACTGGTTTCGTCTAGCACCCTATCCCTTATCTTCAGCTTCAGGATCTGATCCTCCTCCCTATCGCTATTAGCCCTCACATGAAATCTAATTATATTATCCTTATATGTATCTATATATCTATTCCTATCTATGATATGGGGCTGGATGATATATGCTATGGAAATGATCAACAATACCAGGACTAGGAGCAATTTTTTACACCTCATATCCTTGCCTCCTTCTCTAGTTTTACTGCTATTATTAATCATTGCCCACATTTGCTTTTTTATACCACTATCTTATCAGGCCGGTCCTCCTTATATTCACGTCTATGGAAGGGTTAAACTTCACCTCTGGAAATACCTCATCCCATCTATCCTCAATACTTCTCCACTCCTTATGATTAAACTTTCTCAAATGTTCCCCTACCCCTACTATATCTGCATTATACTCTTCCTGAATCAATTTTAACACTCTATTAACTTCCCTCTGCATAAATTTCTCTATAGCCATCTCCATATCCCCCAATGCCTTTTCATCATATACCGTTCTATGCCTACTAGCTGCATATCCCTGTAGATATCCCTCCAATCTGATGGGTATATCCATCACTATATCCTTGCCTATTTTAACATCCTTGGTCGATTTGGCATCGGTGATGGTAAAGGATACTATGGAATCCCTATAGGGTATATCTATCGTATCCAACTTGGTCCTCCCATTGATTATACTAAGGGCTCTGTTTTCCCTCTCACCTATCCACGCTACATGCTCATAATTCTTCATTATGCATCCCCCCGACACCATGAGTTCGCCCCCTTCTAGCAGAACCCTTGGAATAAGGGTTGCATCGGAATAATCCGCATTCCTTATAAATTCGGTTAGAGTCCGTGGGGTGAACCGATTGGAGTTCTTTGCCCCATCTTTCGTCATGGTATATATGGCTCCCTCGGTGGTCCTATTTCTCTTCATCTCCGTCTCCATTATACTCTTAGCCCTTCCCCTAGTTGCTAGGATCTGCACCTTCTTATTTATCTTGGTATCCCTATTCAGCTCATCCAAGATTTCCCGGACTAGTTTTCCCTCGTTAACTAGATCCTCCCCTAATAATAGTACCTTTACATGCTTATAATAGAACGGAAACGCTACCTTAGTCGTAAACTTCCTCCCGGCCTGAAATACGCTACTCGATGGGATGGAAATCATAAAGGTCTTTTGATCCTCCGTAGCATCCTTGCCTACAGCATTTATATTTGGATATTCATAGGTCACAATAAATCGATCCAGCCCGTCGCCCTCATTTAAATCTAAACCTATACCCGTCACGAAGGATCGCCTATCTATCTCCACCTTATCCCAGCATCCAGATGATAGGGCCAAGGCTAACATTAATATTACAGGCATTATTTTCCTCAAGTTCTGCCCCTCCTCTTTTTTATATAGGCCGATGCGAAAATAATAATGGGTATTATAAATATTGAAATTGTCGTAACATAGTTCAATATAGCCCCCATCTTCTCATATACCTCAACTAAATTCTTAGGCAATAGTGAAACTATATATATTATGGGTAGAAAAAATGGTATAAATATATTATGATATCTTGTGTTCAATATATTGGATAGGACAATCCCTGAAGCGTAGAGAAATGGTCCCGTGGTTCCATATACCACCATAACCCAAGCAGCCATTACTATCCCATCTAAATTCTCCAGAAAATACCCGGGTAGGTCTACCTCCTTAACAACTGCTATAGAAGGCCATATCTCCCTTTGTAATTGAAATATTCCATATTGGGATAGGGTTATGAAGAACATTATGAGGTATACTCCCATTACTATAAATAAGCCCCTCAGATTATACATCAATGATCCATTGCTATCCTCGGACAATGGTAGTACAAAAATTATCAGCTCATACCCCGCATAGGCAAAAATAGTCCCCATTATCCCCTTAGGAAGCTTTGCATAATCTATAT
>JAAYRM010000151.1 GCA_012518745.1 Tissierellia bacterium | reverse complement strand
TGTCTTCATTTTTAATGTATATCATGGTAAATCCTCCATTCTTATTATACTTATATATTAACCCCCATCTCCCTATCCTGTAGGGCTCTTAATTTATATATGGTAGTTGTTGTATCCATCTCCAACATGTCATAGGTCAATAATTCACCCTTCTTTACATCTTGTATCAATCTAGTATTTTCATCTATTAAACCTATGGGAACAAGATTCTTTTTCCTAGCCGCATCATACTCTTCTACGCTACCAAGAATGGTATATCCACCTATCCTATCCAGCCTTTCCCCGGCTTTTAAATCCTTTTTAGCTATTGTAATGGTTTCAGCTATGCTAGATCTGATTGGAGCTATGCTAGATCTGTTATGGATACAAGCATCAAATATGGTAATAGGGGTTTCGAGGCTTGTAAGATGGTAAGGTCTATATAGACAATAGTTGGGACCTTGTCCCATGCTTAGATAATCCAATTGCCTATGTATCTCTTCCAATTTCGTAGTGAATATCAAAAATACCCCCGGTGCTATCCCACGCACATAATCTACTACCCCATATCTGTTTAGGATTCCACCTTCTTCTTTTAAGCTAAAGTATTTGGTCAAATCGTCTATATTACTCTCTATACCATGCCCACCCCTGATATCTGGAACAAATCCCGTTGCATTAGCCATGCAGGTCATCTCTATCATGGTGTTTGTTCCATCGATAAATCCCGTAAGCATATAGGGGTTGAGTCCATTAGTCAAGGCTTTTTCATGTACCGTGTCCGGATTGGCTTCCAAATCTATAGGATTGTTCTTCCCCTTTCCAATAGCTAGAACCTCAAAACCTATACCAGTTGCTAAATTATATAATTCCATAACTGCGCCTGGTTCATCCCCGGCCGATCCCGTATATACAACCCCAGCCCCCTTCGCCTTCTTGTATAATATAGGCCCAACAACCGAGTCAGCCTCTACATTCAGCATTATTATATGCTTGCCATTTTCTATAGCCTGAAGGGATAATTGCGCCCCCACCTCCGGTACTCCTGTAGCATCTACCACTGCATCTATTATATAGGCCTTTGCTGCTAACTCCATGTATTCAGCGGCTACAAATTTTCCTTTTTCAAGCGCATGGTTTATTTGCTTCAATGAATTTGATACCTCTATATCCTCTCTTGCTATTCCTGATGATAGCAGAGCATCTATCGCTTTGTCTACATTTCTATTAATAACTAGGGATGGTATCATCCCGTCTATCCTAGACATTTGATTTATTAACCCTTTACCCATCTTTCCTGTTCCTACTACTGCTACCTTTATATCTCTATTCTGTTCCGCCAACCCTCTCAATCTCATGTTCATATTGAACATCATATCAATCCTTTCAATCTTTTGCTGTCTACCCTGTTGCAGCATTTTTCCCAGCTATATATCCAGATGACCAAGCCCATTGTAGATTAAAACCTCCACAATCTCCATCTATATCCACTATTTCACCTGCGAAAAACAAACCCTCTACTAGCTTTGATTCTATGGTCAAATTATCTATCTCATCAGTTGATATGCCTCCTGCAGTAATTTGCGCATCTCTCCAAGACCTACTCCCAATTATACTGAATTTTAAATTAGTTAATATGATAGACAATCTCTCCATTTCTTCGTTTGATATATGAGCTATCTGTTTATCCTTGTCGATTTCAACTTCCCGCAAAACGGGTATTATCAATCTCTTATTTATCAATCCTATCAGGGCTACCTCTACCGTTTTCCTTTGCATAAAGGCAAATCTATACTGTAGATATTCGTATAGCTCATGTTGGTTTTTAGTGTGTATTATGGATATCCTCAAATCTATATTCGTCCCATTATTTAGGTACTCCAAGGCAGTTCTACTTAATTGAAGAATAGGTGGCCCAGATATGCCATAGTTTGTAAATAGTATATCCCCATCATCTTCTCTGATCAGCCGATCCCCTTCATAAAGCCCTGCCACGCCAGGAAACTTAACCCCATTTACCTGCTTGAATAGGTCCCCATCCAATTCCAATTGAACTAAGCCGGGGAAAATTGTCTCCATACTGTGCCCCAAACCTTGGGCTAATCGATACCCATTTCCATCAGAGCCGGTAGCCGGTGCAGCATTTCCCCCAGTAGTAAGTATTAAGCGATCCCCATATATTTTATTGCCATTCTTTAATGTTACAACGAATTCCTTTTCCTTTTTAATATCAACTACATGGGAATCTAGCATTGTCTCTATGCCCAAATCCTCTAATTCAAATCTCAGCACATCAAGAACGCTGGAGCTCTGAAGGGATAATGGAAATACCCTTCCATCATTTTCGACAATAGGGGCGATACCCAATCTTTCAAAGAAATCGATGGTTTCGTCGACCCCGAATCTAGATATAAAACTGTATGCAAACTTAGGATTGCTTCCATGATAGTTGTTGATCGATAGATTTATGTTGGTATAATTGCATCTTCCATTTCCCGTCGCCAATATCTTTTTGCCCACCCTATCATTTCTCTCTAGGATGGTGACCCCTGCCCCATGCCTCCTAGCAGATATTGCAGCCATCATCCCAGCCGCCCCACCGCCAACTACTAATACTCTGCTCATGCTATTTACTCCTCTTTAAAATCTACGAATATTTTATCATTTTCCTCTATTCTATATCTTATTTATGGTTTTGTCTATGGTTTATGCTGTTAGCCATGGTATCTGCACCATTAATTTGACAATTTCTAGTTGATGGATTGGCATATTAATTATATAATTACAATAAGGTAGTACAAAGCCAAATCAATGATTGGGGTAAACTTTAAGGTTGAGAAACTAGACAAAATTAAGAGATCAATGATTGGTTATTGAGTATGCTAAATAACCAAAAAGTCTAGGGGTGAATATTAAGATGTTGGGAATATATGATTATGAAAAGGTGGTAATTCAATCCCATAAGAGGTGTATAGGATATAATATTAAAAACAGTATGCCTTCACCTAAAATAATACTTAAAGATAAAGAACTCAAAACATTATTAGAAGAGAATGATCAATTAATAAAAATAGCAAGGCCTTTTATGAAGATACTATATGACTTTTTAAGTGGATCGGGTTTTTCAATTTATCTTACCGATAGAGAAGGTAGGGTTCTAACTATAATAGGGGATCAAGATATAGTAAATGATCAATCAAAAGCGGGGATTACTATAGGATCGGATATGAGTGAAGAAAGTGCAGGGACTAATGCCATAGGAACGGCAATTTTTGAAGATCACTCCATACAGCTTTCAGGAGAGGACCATTTCATAACTGCATTTCATATTTGGACTTGCTCCGCCGATGTTATTCATGATGAATATGACAATATTATTGGATGCCTCAATTTAACAGGACGGCATCAATTAGCACACCCTCATACATTAGGACTTGTAGTGGCGGCAGGAAGATCCATAGAGAATCAGATTCAAATTGAAATAGCACAGAATGAATTGTTCAAGGCTAATAAATATTTACATACAGTGATGGACTCTATAAATCTAGGGATTATCACTACGGATATACAAGGTATGGTAATAGCTATCAATAGCAGTTTGTGCAGGATGCTAGACATCACGCCCAATGAAATGATAAATACTAATATAGATTCGATATTAGGCAATTGGAATTATATACTTAACGGATTAACCAAGGGGGATTCCTATGAAAATAGGGAAATTATTTATTCTAGAGACGAAAAAAAAATTAGATTTGATATAAGTATTTATCCGATAAAAGGTCACGTTGATGAAATTACCGGAACGGTAATTATATTTAAGGATATGCAAAATGTATATGATATGGTAAGCAAATATACAGGAATGTCCGCTACCTATAATTTTATTGATATAATAGGTGAAAGTGAAAAGATATTAAAACTGAAAAAACAGGCAAAGAGTATATCTGATAGTCCTTCAACAGTTCTAATTCAAGGTGAAAGTGGAACAGGCAAGGAATTGATTGCCCAATCAATCCACAATAATAGTAGTAGGAAAAATAATAGTTTCGTGGCTATAAATTGTGGAGCAATCCCCAAAAGCCTTATTGCAAGTGAGCTCTTCGGGTATGAAGGGGGGGCTTTTACCGGTGCTAAAAAGGAAGGCCATCTAGGTAAATTTGAACTAGCTAGCGGAGGTACCTTGTTTCTAGACGAAATAGGAGAAATGCCCTTAGATATGCAAGTAAGTCTTTTGAGAGTATTGCAGGAGGGTTCTGTTACTAGGTTAGGGGGTACTAAACGTACTGTTACAGATGTAAGGATTATTGCTTCTACAAATAAGGATTTGAAAAAGGAAGTAGATAAGGGCACATTTCGTAAAGATCTATATTATAGATTAAGTGTTATTCCCATATATGTACCGCCATTGAGAGAACGGGAAGGAGATATAGGGTTGCTTATTGAACACTTTCTGAAAGTTAAATCTATGGAATTAATGAAACCGATAAAACCAATTAGAGCTGATATTTATGCGAGGCTTATAAATCATAGTTGGCCTGGAAATGTTAGGGAAATGGAGAATTGTATAGAGAATATTGTTAATATGGGTGGGGATACCTCCTTTAGCCTTGATGATTCAACACCGGTAGATAAGCAATATACAAATTCGGTAAGTGCACCGGAATATAATATGTGTTCATTAAAGGAATGGGAACAAAAGGCAATATTGGATTGTCTTAATAAATGTAAGGGAAATATAACTAAGGCGGCAAAAATCCTAGGTATAAATAGAAGTACATTACATTATAAAATAAATAATTATAAAAAATCCTCTACATAATCTATTATCAAATCCTGTATAAGGCATTATTAATATATTATCAATCAATATGTTAGCAATAGCATAAAAATTCAACAGTGTTGTAAAAAACAACGAGACAGATTTCAATAATGGTTGTTTTTTACAACACTGTTTTTATGTAATCTAACTTGTGCATTCAAAGTTGGATTAAATCAATGCATTGCAACCTTAGTAGTTTCTGGCATAATAATTGCAAGTTTGTTAATATAGTTCGCTATTAATCAATAATTAACAACTACAATTAAAAATAGGGGGTTATTATGAAAATCAAAGGGTTAGCAATGTTAGGAATTGGTAAGATTGGTTGGATCGAAAAAGAAGCTCCAAAGTGTGGGCCTTTAGATGCTCTGGTTAGGCCAATTGTGGTAGCACCATGTACTTCCGATATACATACTGTATGGGAAGGTGCCATCGGCGAGCGTACGGATATGATATTGGGACATGAGACCGTTGGTGAAGTTATGGAAGTCGGTGAATTGGTAGAGGACTTTAAGAAAGGTGATAAGGTAATTGTTCCTGCAATAACTCCAGATTGGGGCGATATTAATTCACAAAGAGGATTTCCTATGCATTCGGGCGGTCCCCTTGGAGGATGGAAATTTTCTAACTTCAAAGATGGCGTTTTCGCTGAACTATTCCATGTTAATGAGGCAGATGCAAATCTAGCCCTTCTCCCAGAAGGTGTTGATCCGGTATCCGCTGTTATGATTACTGATATGACAACCACAGGTTTTCATGCTGCTGAGTTAGCGGATGTAAAATTAGGAGATACTGTTTGTGTTATCGGTATAGGTCCTGTTGGTTTGAATGCTGTCATGGGCGCAAACCTAATGGGTGCTTCTCATATCTATGCCGTGGGTTCACGGCCAAATTGTATAAAAGTTGCAAAGGAATATGGCGCAACCGGAATCATTAACTATAAAGAGGGGGATATTGTAGAACAGGTTATTGCAAAAACAGGAGTGCAAGGTGTTGATAAGGTTCTTATTGCTGGTGGAAATGTAGATACCTTTGCTCAAGCTATTAAAATGCTAAAACCAGGTGGGATCATTGGTAGCGTCAATTACCTTGGCTCAGGTGAGTTTATAAGAATTCCAAGGATTGAATGGGAGGTAGGTATGGGTCATAAGAGCATTCATGCAGGGCTCACCCCAGGTGGACGTAATAGAATGGAAAAGCTTACTTCGCTAGTTGAGGCCGGAAAGTATGATCCAAGCAAACTCATTACTCATACATTTGAAGGCTTCGACAAAATGGAAGAGGCTCTTTTATTGATGAAGGATAAGCCAACAGATCTTATTAAACCAGTTGTAATTATCGATTGGTAAAATATATCTTAATCTACTATTAGGATATAGGTTCAAACAAAACTATGATATCAACCCTAAAGGGAGATACTCTAAAAGAGTATCTCCCTCCCTATGATTGGATAAATCTCACTAACCACATCTAGAAAATCCACAGTTTTTACATATCCTGCATCCACCTTCATGTTCTATGACATGCCCACACTCTGGGCAACTCCCCGGGTTGTTCTTCACTGTGTTTTCTGATTGCACATCATCCCCGCTTCCATCTGCTTCCCTTTCTATTTCATATATCATTTCATTAATATTTCCATTATCTATCTCAACATAGGTATTCATCACCCGCTCCAATGCCTTGCCTATAGCATCTGGGCAGGATAGAACCTTTATATCCTTATTGGTACCCCTCTGCCTTAAGGTGGAATGACACCTTATACCCTTCAGCTGCTCAATTATCTTTTCAACATCCATTCCCGATCTCAGGGCGATGGAGGTAAGCCTACTCGTAGCTTCGGATTGGCTTGGACAACCCCCGGCTCTTCCAACATTGGTAAATACCTCACATATACCATTCTCGTCATAGTTGACAGTTATATATAGATTCCCACATCCTACCCTCACCTTTTCAGTCATCCCCTGTGTAATGGAGGGTCTTAATCTCGGTTTTATACCGTTCTCGGTCGAGGCTTTCATAGCAGGGTGCTTCCCCGATACAGATAGAACCTGATTATCCCTACTGCCATCCCTATATATGGTTACACCCTTGCATCCCAATTTATACGCCAACCTATATACTTCCTCTACATCCTTTTCAGTGGCATCATTGGCGAAATTGACCGTCTTAGATACCGCATTATCTACATACTTCTGGAAGGCCGCCTGCATCTTGATATGCCAAAAGGGTATTATATCATGAGCTGTTACAAAGACCTTCCTTATATCCTCTGGGATCTCCTCCATATGGGCTATACTGCCCTTTTCAGCTATCTTTTCCATCAACTCCTGCGAATAGAACCCCTTTTCCCTCGCAATTGCTTCAAAATATGGGTGAACCTCCAATAATCTATCATCATCCATTACATTCCTTATAAATGAAATAGCAAACAAGGGCTCCACCCCGCTGCTCGTCCCCGCTATAATGCTGATGGTGCCCGTAGGCGCAATGGTGGTCGTGGTGGCATTTCTCATCTTTATACCCTGTTCCTTGAATATGCTATTATCATAGGCAGGAAATACTCCCCGAGTTTCAGCTAGTTCACAGGATTTTTCCTTGCTCTTTCTATCGATGAATTCCATTAATTCCTCAGCAAGCTCCACTCCTTCCTGAGAATTATATGGAATGCCCAAATGGAATAGTAGATCTGAAAAACCCATTACCCCTAAGCCTATCTTTCTAGTCTTCTTCGTCATTTCGTCTATCCTGGTCAATGGATATTTGTTTACATCTATTACATTGTCAAGAAAATGGACCGCCATCTGCACTACCCTGTCCAGCTTCTTATAATCTATTTCATATCCACTCGGCCCTGTTTTGATCATCTTTGCAAGGTTGATCGAACCAAGATTACAGCTCTCATAGGGGAGGAGGGGTTGTTCGCCACATGGATTTGTGCTCTCTATCTCCCCCAGCTCCGGCACCGTGCTGGTGCTATTGATCCTATCCAAGAATACAATTCCCGGTTCCCCGGTTTTCCATGCCATCGATATTATCCGTTCAAATACCTCTTTTGCATCGAGCTTTCCCACCACTTCATTATCATGGGGAGCTATTAGATCATAAGCCGCATCCTCTTCCACAGCCCTCATAAAATCCTCCGTAATCCCCACGCTTATATTGAAATTGGTTATTTCATCTACATTCTCCTTGCTTTCAATGAACTCCATTATATCGGGGTGATCCACCCTTAGAATCCCCATATTGGCCCCCCTGCGGGTTCCGCCCTGCTTTACAGCCTCCGTTGCCGAGTTGAATACCTTCATAAAGCTAATTGGCCCCGAGGCAATTCCGCCCGTCGACCTAACCGATGCTCCTTTTGGCCTCAGCCTTGAAAAGCTAAAACCAGTTCCACCGCCACTCTTATGTATCAATGCGGAATTCTTGATAGCATCGAATATACCCTCCATAGAATCCTCTACGGGTAGTACAAAACAGGCGGATAATTGGCCCAGTTCCTTCCCCGCATTCATCAATGTAGGGGAATTGGGCATAAATTCTCGATTTATCATCATATCATAGAATTTATTCGAAATCTCTTCAACATCTGCCTCCTCATCATATAATAGATCGGCTGATGCTATCGAATCCGACACCCTCTTAAACATATCCTCTATGGACTCCAATATATTGCCATCTTCATCCTTGGATAGATACCTTCTTTCTAAAACGGTCCTTGCGTTACTTGAAAACTCCATATGATCCCCTCCAAAACACAATGCTTAGTATAATATCTAAAAGGTTATACTAAATATTGTATCGCATCTCATCCTTTTTTAAAAATAGTATAAAGTCCCTTTTTGAACAATATAGGGATATCTTTGAATCAAAACCCCTAGGATTCGACCCCTTTTCCATCTTTGCTTCCTCATTCTCCCATTATGTAATATATATGCTTATATTGTCCTTTTTTGCAAAATTAAAAAGCCTCATCTCCCTCATGAAATGAAGCCTTTAGAATATATAAGCCTAGAATGATCGATATCCTATACCAGACTAGGCATTTCTACCTAAATTATTGATCCTCTTCCTGAAGTGGCCTCATGGTTGGGAATAGTATTACATCTCTAATGGATGGTTGATCGGTCAATATGATTATCAACCTATCCACCCCTATTCCAAGGCCACCCGTTGGGGGCAATCCTACTTCCAGTGCATTTACAAAATCCATATCCATCATATGGGCTTCCAGATCCCCGGCTTCCCGCTGCTTCGATTGATCCATGAACCTCTGCTTCTGATCGATTGGATCGTTCAATTCGCTAAATGCATTGGCTATCTCCCATGTATTTATAAAGGCCTCGAACCGATTGGTCAGCCTTGGATCATCCGGATTCCGCTTTGCCAATGGTGATACCTCGACGGGATGATGGGTTATAAAGGTGGGCTGCACTAAAAATTCTTCGCAAAATTCCTCGAACATCTCGCTGATTATATGGCCCCTTTTCATACCTGCCTCTATCTCCAAGCCCTTTTCCTTAGCAATAGCTATGGCTTCCTCATCTGTATCGATTTCGTCAAAATCCACGCCCACATATTCCCTTATGGCATCTATCATGCTAAGCCTTCGCCAGGGTGGGGTTAGATCTAGCTCCTTACCCTGATATGTAATCTTTGCCGAGCCCAATGTCTTCCTAGCAACATAGGCTATTAACTCCTCCGTCAAAATCATCATATCCTCATAATCCGCATAGGCCTCATATAATTCGATATTTGTAAACTCGGGATTATGCTTATGGCTCATCCCCTCATTCCTGAACATTCTCCCCATCTCATATACCTTTTCGAATCCTCCAACTATAAGCCTTTTCAGGTATAGTTCATTGGCTATTCTTAAATACATATCTAGATCCAAGGTATTATGATGCGTAATAAATGGGCGTGCATTGGCACCCCCTGCAATCGTATTCAGGATAGGCGTATCTACCTCTAGATAATCCCTATCATCTAGATATTCTCTGATAGCCTTGATTATATTGGATCTCAATATAAAGGTCTCCTTGACCTCTGGATTTACTATTAGATCCACATACCTCTGCCTATATCGCAAGTCCATATCCTTCAACCCATGGAATTTTTCGGGCAATATCTGCAGCGACTTGGTTAGCAGTTCAAGTTCCTTAGCCCTGATTGAAACCTCGCCGGTATTGGTCCTAAATACTTCCCCCTTGACTCCAATTATATCTCCAATATCCAATAGCCCTAGCTTTTCATAGTTTTCCTTACCAATGGAATTCATTCTGACGAAGATCTGTATTCTACCCTTGCTATCCTGTAGATCCATAAAGCTGACCTTGCCATGCCCTCGCCTAGACATTATTCTACCGGCAACGGAAACCGTTTGTTCCTCCAACTCTTCAAAATTATCATGTATCAGGGTGCTATGGTGGGTATAGTCATATCTCTCCATTAAAAATGGATCCGCCCCACCTTCCCTCAATTCCTCCAACTTTTCCCTTCTTATCATCAGCATTTCATTGAGATTCTCTTCTGTTCCCGACATCTATATGCATACCTCCTCCTATCTAGTAATGCTTAAGATTTGATATTTAATGAGTCCATCTGGCACATGTACCTCTATTATCTGATCCTTTTCTTTTCCTAGAAGTGCGTTTCCAACGGGGGACTCATTCGAAATCCTTCCCTCATATGGATCGGCCTCCGCAGATCCCACGATTATATATTCCATCTCCTCGTCATATTCTAAATCCTTTACTATAACCTTTGATCCTATGCTTACAACATCGGTGGTGATATCCTTTTCATTTATCAGCCTTGCATTCCTCAATATCTTTTCCAACCTAGCTATCCTCTGCTCCAATTGGCCCTGCTCATTTTTAGCCTGATCGTATTCGGAGTTTTCACTTATATCCCCGAAGGCCAATGCCTGCTTTATCTTTCCCGCGACTTCCTTCCGTCCAATGGTTTTCAGCTCCTCTAATTCCGACTCAAGTTTTCTTAACCCTTCGAGTGTTAAGAATACGTCCCTTTCAGCCATCCATATCTCTCCTTTATAAAATATTTGGCTTTACCACATTTTTAGAGCTATTGTCTAGACAATAATTGGTTTTATCCAAGATATTATATTCAAAGGAATGGTGGTTGTCAAGTATTACAATTTCCCCCTATTCCTCAGATGAAGATCTATATATTCTTCGATATCATATATATCGCCATCAATGCTCAATTTTTGAACCTCCCCCGATTCCCTAGGATAGAAGTATTCGTAGATATATGAAGGGCAAAGATCCTTTAGCCATTCGGTCTGGCCGATAGATGAAAAATTACATTTGAATATTAAATCATCTATTACCCCGGGTTCGTGCTTCCCCATCATCAATCCACTCATTATCCTATTGAAGCTGAAATCGAATACTATGGCCCTCCTTTTAATCCCGCCTAAACTCATATCAAGCTTCTCGGCTAAGTTGATTATTATGGAATACCTCGGCAATATATCCGCAACCCTCTTGGAGTGAAAGATTGATAGCCCGGTTTTGTTCAAGATCTCCTCGATCAGCCCTTCTATGGCTCCATTATCTCCCCCAGCTAGGGTTATAAATCTTACCTTTGTACATATGGCCTCTATGGTATCCCTCGTGAGATTTTCGCCATTGCTCAATATGAGGGCTTCCTTATCTCTGAGCTCTTCCCCCAAGCCTACATATATGCATTCCAACACCGGCACTAAAAAGGCTAGTAGCACCTCTTTCCCATCTACGACCCTTAAACCGGTTCTATCCTCGATATAGCTAATATTATCCATATTGAATAAGTGTAATTCATCCAATATCAACCTGTCCATTCCGGGCTGCCGTAGGGCCTTTATGCCCATTACTAGCTTCTCGAGCAACTCGCTCTTCCCCATATCGGATTCCCTTAGAAGGATTCCCCCTATCGCCCCTATGCCCCGTCCATTCGAATCCTCGACCTGTTCCAAAATCCTCGGCCTGACTACTGGTATTAAGCATTGGGGAATAATTCTGCGCAGCCTTCTTCTATACTGTCCATAATATCTAGATCTATGAACTATATATAGGAAGCCAATAATATCACCCCTTATCATAGATTTAATAGTGTATTATATGAGTCTTATATACGGGGTATTCCTATTATATAGATCATTCACCTAGCTGTTTGAGGTATTCCGACAGGGTTTCCATCAGGGCCCCCTTGCTCTTGGTGGTATTTATGGTATCCTTTACCGAATTAGAATTTGGCATGCCCTTTAAATACCATGCTATATGCTTCCTCATCTCCCTTACCCCCAAGCTCTCCCCCCTGATATCGCATACCATATCTAAATGCCTGAAGATCATGGAGATTTTATCCCCATCGCTGGGTAGGAGATCCTTCATCCCCCTCGATAATCGGTTAACCCGATCGAAGATCCATGGATTTCCCAAAGCCCCCCTTCCAATGGCTACTGCATCGCATCCGGTATAGTTAAGCATGTCGAGCGCATCTTTTGGATCGAAGATATCCCCATTCCCTATTACGGGGATGCTTATGGATTCCTTCATCTCCTTTATATAATCCCAATCCGCCTCGCCGGAATAGAACATATCCCTAGTACGTCCATGGATGGTTATAGCTGATATTCCCTCATCCTCTGCTATCCTAGCTATCTCAATCCCATTTATACTATCATGATCCCAGCCCATCCTGATCTTCAGGGTTACGGGCTTTGTGGATACTCCGACCACCGCCCTCAATATGCCTCTTGCCACTTGAGGCTTCTTCATCAATGCGGAGCCATCCCCATTTTTCACGATCTTGGGTGCAGGGCAACCCATGTTTATATCCAATATATCCACATCGTCCCTGGGGTTTATATGCCTTTCAATTACCCCAACCATAGTATCGGCATCGGAACCAAATATCTGCAATGCCACGGGCCTCTCCTCTGGATCTACATCGGTTAATTCATCGGTATTCGCATCCTCGTAGTATAGACCCTTGCTACTCACCATTTCTGAAAATACCAACCCGGCCCCCATCTGCCTACATATGATCCTGAAGGGTTTATCCGTTACCCCGGCCATCGGTGCCAGGAATATATTGTTTTCTAATTCTACATTTCCTATCCTCATAATCATCCCTATCTTATTAGAAAAAGTAGCCAATCGGCTACTTGTTCCTCTCGTATATTATTCTAAGTCCCTTGAGGGTCAGCAGTTTATCAATTTTGTTGATATATCTACTCTCACCAGATATAAAGTTTGAGAAGCCACCGGTGCCTATCACCGTCTTCATTTCCCCTTCCCCAGCCATCTCATCCATCATCCGCTCGATAATATGATCTACCATCCCGATATATCCATATACCAAACCGGATTGAATGCTACCAGTAGTGGTCTTGCCTATGACATTATTGGGCTTGATCATCTCCACCCTTGGCAATTTAGCAGTTCTTGTGAATAAGGCCTCACTGGATATGACCATCCCAGGTGCTATAGCCCCTCCTAGATATTCCCCGCCACCGGATATGGCACAGAAGGTGAGTGCAGTTCCGAAATCGACTATTATCAATGGCCCTCCATATAGTTCATAGCCCGCCACCGCATTTACGATCCTATCGGCACCCACTTCCCTTGGATTATCATATAGTATGTTCATACCGGTTTTAACCCCCGGCCCCACCACTATGGGCTGGTTCTTGAAGTACCTGATGCTCATGGCCGATAGAGTATGCATCAACGTTGGTACCACGGATGATATTATTACATCCTGGATATCCGCCGAACGTAAATTATGATATCTAAATATCTGTTCAAATAATAGTCCATATTCATCCGCCGTCCTATCCCGGACCGTGGATATATTCCAATTATATAGTAATCTGTCCTCCTCATATACCCCGAATACAATATTGGTATTGCCTACATCTATCGCCAATAACATCCTTTCACCATCCCATCTATGCCTTGCTGCTCTTCAACACCCCGATTACATTTCCAACCACTATGACGCCTAATATCATCTCCGGAACCCCATTGGCTATGCCAATGCCCAGAATTATTTTCCTTGCCATGCTGGGATCCTGTCCCATTTCTATTACAAATCGTTCCCCATATAGGAAGTATATGCTCGAGAGAACCCCAACGGTATTGGTCAAGGTTCCTATCATGGCTGCTATTATTATATCCATGGTCCTACCCTTTAATTGCCTTCTTCCATAGATACCTACCCCCAAGGTTAGGAGTATCAATATGCCATTTATCAACGATATCCATATGCTCCCATCTCCTACGATATTGCTATATATCCCATAGCCTAGGTAGACTATTATACTCCCCAGGATCAGGCTCAATAGCCAGAGGATCTCCCTTTCCTTCAAATCTCGTAAAACCCTATATCCATAATAGGTTAATATCCCTATGAGTATCCTAGGGAGCACCGATACCATCGGGTTTAGAAACACAAAGGATACTGGGGTTGGCCTGGTTATGGCCTTGAATATGCTGAATAAACCGAATATCAATCCTATCATTGCACCGACTAGAGGACCTTCCATTATGGCCCCAATGATTACGGGTATATGCATTATAGTTGCCCTAGTCGGCCCTACTGGGATAAAGCCTAGAGGTGTCAGCCCTAGCACTATGGATATACTGGCCAACACACCTATTATCGTCATCTTCCTGATGCTCAATATACTGCCTCGATTTTTCATGATCATCCCTCCGCTCTGGTTCCCTATGGGATACCAGTCGTTATTTTTACTGCAGTCTAGCTTCATGTCCAATTCTTTTCATAAGATATTGGCAAATATATAGTAATTATAGTTTATATCCCTATATTTATCAATCCATTTTATACGAATGGGGTCTCGGAAATAAAGAAATAAGGTAGCTAAGATCCTAGCCACCTCATACCTACGCTCCTACAAATATCCTCTCAAATTCCTCCCCATCCAGGGTTTCCTTTTCAAGGAGGGCCTGTGCGACCCTATGGAGCACATTCATATTCTCCTTTAATAGCTTTTCCGATTTATTATAGGCCCTATCGATTAGGCTTCTCATCTCCCTATCGATTGAAGCCGCCACTTCTTCACTATAGTTTCTAGCCCTACCCAGATCCCTTCCGACGAATACCTCTTCCTCATCAGCGCCGTAGGTCATGGGCCCTAGATTACTACTCATACCATAGTGGGTTACCATCCTTCTAGCCAGCTTGGTTGCCCTTTCGATATCATTTTGAGCCCCTGTGCTTATATCGTCTAGAACCAATGCCTCTGCTACCCTTCCGCCGAGTAATTGGACTAGCTCATCCTCCATCTGCCCCTTGGTCATATAGTTCCTATCCTCCTCTGGAAGGTAGGCGGTAAATCCACCAGCCATCCCCCTTGGGATGATGGTTACCATATGAACCGGATCGGTATTGGGTAGCAACCTAGAGGTAATAGCATGCCCAGCCTCGTGATAGGCCGTAAGCTTCCTCTCCTTCTCGCTGACTACCTTACTCTTCTTTTCAGGCCCAGCGATTACCTTAATCGAGGCCTCGTCTATGATATCCATGGGAATCCTCTTCAAGTTCTGCCTAGCGGTCAGCAAAGCTGCCTCATTTGTTAGGTTTTCTAGATCTGCCGGTGTAAACCCTGGTGTCCTCTTAGCCACTACCTGTAGGTCCACATCGCTATCTAAGGGCTTAGCCTTTGTATGGACCTCTAGGATCGCCTCTCTAGCCCTTACATCGGGTAACCCTACCGCTATCCTCCTATCAAATCTACCAGGCCTTAGGATCGCGGGATCCAGTATATCCGGCCTATTGGTTGCCGCCATAACTATTATCCCCTCATTGGTCCCGAAGCCGTCCATTTCAACTAGGAGTTGATTTAATGTCTGCTCCCTTTCATCATGGCCACCACCTAGACCTGCACCCCTTCTCCTACCTACTGCATCTATCTCATCTATGAATATTATACAAGGTGCATTCTTCTTACCCTGTTCAAAGAGATCCCTTACCCTACTGGCACCGACCCCTACGAACATCTCGACGAAATCCGAACCGGAGATGCTAAAGAATGGGACTCCTGCTTCCCCAGCTACCGCCTTGCTCAAATAGGTCTTTCCTGTTCCGGGTGGTCCAACTAATAGAACTCCCTTGGGTATCCTTGCACCTATCTCTATATATTTTTTCGGATTCTTTAGGAAATCTACTATTTCTTTTAATTCTTCCTTCTCTTCTTCTAGCCCTGCAACATCGCCGAAATCAACCTTTTCTTCATCCTCTTCCTTATGCATCTTAGCCCTACTCTTCCCAAAGGACATTACCCTATTACCTCCCCCTTGGGACTGTTGCATGAATACAAACCAAAATACTCCAAATATTAGCAATATAAATAATGTAGGCAACATCTCAATAAACCATGGCCTAGTGGGTTCGGCTTCCGCCCCATAGCTTATCTCCTTATTGTCTACCTTATCCTTTATATAATCTGAGTAGAAGGTATATCTCATCTCCTCAGGCAAGATCACGGTAAACTGTGTATCATCTGTGAATTTACCCTTCAACGTATCACTTACCGATATAATGCTCTTTACATTATCATTTTCCAAATGCTTTATCAGCTCTGTTACATCCATTTCCTTTGCAGGTTCTACATCTTTATTAAATAGCGTTACTGCAAAGATTATTATTATGAGCAGTAATAAATAAAGACTTGTACCTCTGAAAATTCTTCTCAATCCAAGTCCTCCCTTCTGTCCAAATTTAGAGTACATTCTAGAATTATAGCATACCTATTCGTAAAAAACAATATGTGAATTCATTGACCTATTTGCTATAGAATTCTTCCTTTAGGGCAGCGACAAATGGTAGATTCCTATATTGTTC
>JAAYRM010000150.1 GCA_012518745.1 Tissierellia bacterium | reverse complement strand
TTAGGGCAATCCTAGGATACGTTCCCTAGGGTTGCCCTATTGTTTTCCATCTATATCATTAAAAGTAGGTTTTTACCTCATACTCCTTCTTTAATTTTTCGGTCCTATCTAGATATCTTTCCTGTTGCTTCATCAATATCAATTGGTTGTTAATCTGATCCCTCACCTCTACAAGTGAGCTGGTTTCAGGCCCCTTCCTATGTTTTAATTTGATCAGATGATAGCCAAATTGGGTTTTTACCGGTTTGCTTAATTCATCCTCATCCATGGAAAAAGCTGCTTCTTCAAACTCGGGGACCATTCTGCCCCTTTGAAATTCCCCTAGATCCCCGCCTTTATCCTTGGAGGGACAGTTGGAGTATTTGCTTGCAGCCTCTTCAAAGGATAGCCCATTATCTATTTCATCCAATATCCTATTAGCCTTCCCCTTAGTATCCACTAATATATGGCTAGCCCTAGCTGATTCCGGCTTCTGGAAATGCTGCTTATTCTCATCATAGAAATTGTTTACCTCTTCTTCCGATACGACAATGTTAGAAAACAATTTATTTATTGCATACTGTTTCAGAGTTGCCATTTTAATCTTTTCCAACTCCGCTATAAACCCTTCTTCCTTATCCAATTCATTTTCAAGGGCCTCAAGATATAATAGCTCCTGATTGATTAGTTCATTGGCTATCTTATTGATGCCCTCCGGGGTCCTAAATTGACCTGCCGTCTGCGGATCCAGTTGATTTAAAAAAACATGTACATCTTGTTCCGTTATATCTTTATTGTTAACTGTTGCTAGTACCTTATCCTTTCCCATTTCTAATTCTCCTTTTATTTTATTTACAAATCATATCGACTCATTCAACGTACCATATTCAGATTTCTTTGTCAATCAATTGCCAAAGTAGCAGGAGAATTATCATCTTAGGAATAATACCTCTATTTGAACAACTTTCTCAGACTTTTGAATATATCGAATGTAACTCTATTATATACCTTGTTATATGCATATTTTCTAGGATTTCTAACCCATCCGTAACCCCTGGGCATCTTGAATCCACCCCTATGGATTATCTGTCTTTTGATACTGGTCCGTGCCCCTATTCTTCTCTTTAGACTTGGTTTTCTCATTCCAAATTTCATCATCTACACCCCCATTTCATCAATACTACCGTTGTCGATCAGGTCCTTTTGATCATAGCCATATTGCATTTGGGACAGGTAATGGATATTCTGCCCTTGCCTCTTGGCACGCGAAGCTTTTGCTTGCAATTGGAACATTTATAATACCGATAATTCCTTAGGCCTTTCATCCGATTTATCCTACCCCTTACCTTGTTCCTAATAGGGCTCCAGATATTCAGGAATTTAATATTTTCCTGGTATCGCTTCCCTATATCCCTAGAGAATGTTCTATAAAAAATTGCAATTAATAGAACCATATTTAATGCATTTAATATATCGCTATTAAAAAATCTAGATAGGATTGAAAGGATTATTGAAACTATCAGTAGGGTGGTGGATAGTTGATCGATTCCATATCTACCCGTCATAATCTTTTTAAACCAATTCATATATCTCATCTCCCCATCTTTGGTTGATTATCTCATCCCCTGATATCTCTCTATATTTCCATCATTCAGAAATTCATAGGCCTCATTTATCTGTTGAAACCTACTGGTAGCATCTGGGGATTTATTTAAATCTGG
>JAAYRM010000021.1 GCA_012518745.1 Tissierellia bacterium | reverse complement strand
ATTAGCTTCCTCTATCTCATGATCTAATTCTTCTAAAAATGACTTTCTATTATATAGCCCGGTCAATGGATCCTTGGTTATGAGCCATTCCATCCTTTCTTCCTTCTCCTTAATTTTGCTTATGTCGAAATATATGCAATACGCCCCCACGGTCTTTCCCCCTATAACCAGGGGAAAGCCCAATAGCAATACATCTACATCGCTCCCATCTTTCCTCTGCCTTTTAACTTCCTCCCTTATGAATTTTCCATCGATTATATGCTTTCTAAAACGATATGACATATCCTGTGACACCTGCTCACAGATAAGCTCGGTTAAATCCTTTTCTTCTATCTCTTCTAAATCGAATTGGAATATCTCTTCAAAGCTTTTATTGATATCCGTCACCCGAAAATCCCTATCCACTATGGCGATGGCCTCGGGTGAATTCTTAAATAGACAATCAAAATGAGCCTTGTTGGTCATATAATCCTCCTCAAGCTGAGCCTTCTCCTCTACATCATGAATAACCGAAAACAATAGATTCTGATTTTCAATATGGATAGGCCCGCTATATACCTCCACATCCTTTATCTCGCCATTGGAAAGCCTATGTTTGAATCTGAAGAATTTTCGGCTTTCCCTACTCGCCTTATCCATTTCCCCTTGGACTTCTTTTCCATCCAAAATATTTATATCCTTAATATTCATGGAGAGCAT
Organism: Tissierellia bacterium; assembly: GCA_012518745.1. Lineage (GTDB taxonomy): Bacteria > Bacillota > Clostridia > Tissierellales > Tepidimicrobiaceae > DUNJ01. The sequence goes on along the minus strand of JAAYRM010000021.1, from coordinate 3,103 downwards.
CTCATCCTTAGAATAATTATAATAACTGCACGCAGCAATATTTGCATCATCGATTCTCCCAGTCTCAGCATCTATAAATAGCATAGGGGTATGATTGTTATTGAAGGATTCCCTATATTTACAATTGTTTTTCCCAGCTCCTATATCCATATCATTCACCCCCTCAATTAAACTAGTACCTTGTTCTTACATTAGTATATTTTGGATATTCTATATAATGGCTAGCGTTTTTGGGTAATATCTCTATATAGTATATATTTTTGATGTAAATATAGTTGTTGTTTTTGTAAAGATAGTGTAAAAAGACAATCCTTTTTCAATTTTTCTACATTTTTTTAATAATTTCGACAAATAATGAAAAATATACTATAATTATTTTAAGTATATTACGATATATAGCATAGCTTTTATTTGGGGAGATGAATCATGTCGAAAAGAATTCTAATAGTAGGAGATCATATTACGGATATACAGCTATTAATTAAGGCATTGAATAGGCATAATTTTGATGTATTGAGGGCGACTACCGGATCAGAAGCCATAAGGATCCTAAAATCCGATGATATTATGGCTGTGATCCTAAATCCAAAACTGCCCGATACCTATGGTTTCGAAATATTAAAATCCATTCGAAATTGTTCCACATGTAAACATATTCCTGTATTGATAATTTCAGTAGATAAGGATGTTACAGATGCCATTATCGGTCTCGAGATGGGAGCAGATGATTATATTACCGCCCCTTTCTATCCAAGAGAATTGGTAGCTAGACTGAATGCAATTATACGGAGGATTGAAGATTACAATATCAGAACTCAATCCATAATAACCTGTAATGATATAAAAATAGATTTGAATAGGAGGATAATAAGAAAGAATAACAGGATTATAGAATTGTCCTTCAAGGAATTCGAAATATTATACCTATTGATACTGAATTCGGGTAATGTATTGCCTAGACAGACCATCCTAAACAAAATTGGGGGAATGGATTATAATCCAAATACTCGGGTTGTGGACATGCATATATCCTCGATTAGAAAGAAGCTGGGGGATATAGATATACCAAGAAGGTATATAGATACGGTTAGTGGTATTGGATATCGTTTCAAACAATGCACATAGAAAATCCCTTATCCGTCTCGATAGGATAAGGGATTTTTTTGATTTCTAAACCTTGAACCTCGCTATAATGGATTGTAAATCCTGAGCCAGACCTGCTAACCCCTCACTGGCCCCTGCTATCTCCTCCACAGCTGCGGATTGTTCCTCTATAGAGGCGGTTACCTCCTCCGTAGCAGCGGAATTCTCCTCTGCAATGGCAGATAGATTTTGCAAGGTATTCAATATTTCCTCCTTCATTTCATCCATTTCTTTTGCCGAAATATTTAGTTGCTCTATTATCCTGTTTGTTACATCCATCGCTTCGGCTATAAGGGTATATTTCTCCCTGCTATTGACTGTCCTATTGGATTGTTCCTCTACTATCACAGCAACGGATTCCATGGTCTTTACAGCTTCCTGGGCGTTGGCCTGTAATTCACTGACCACCTCATCGATGGCTTCCGTGGATGATTGGGATTCCTCAGCTAATTTTCTAATCTCCTCAGCCACAACTGCGAACCCTCTTCCCGCCTCACCTGCTCTTGCTGCCTCTATGGCAGCATTTAATGCCAGTAGATTGGTCTGCTCCGAGATGGACGAGATTACATGGCTTGCCCGTTCAATCTGTTCTGAACTATCATTTGTCTTGAGGATTACCCCATATATATACTTCGCCGCCTCGTTGCTCTCCTCAGTAACCCTATATAGCTCCTCAATTTCCTTGAGACCTTCATTCACTGCCCCTACTACATCATCTGCTGCATGATTCAGGTCCCTAGTGTACTGTCCATCCTTTGCTATGATTTCCCCTAACGCCATAGCCTTATTAGCACCTTCCTCAGTATTCTGTGCCTGATCAGCCGCCCCCCCTGCTATCTCCTCTGCTACCTTTGCAACCTCTTCTGCTGCAACGGCGGATTGCTGGGTGGTAGCCGTCATCTCCTCTGAGGTGGCTACCAATTGCTGGGATGATTGATTCACCTGATTTATAATATTCCTGAGGTTATGGGTGATGTTTTGCAATGCGTTAGCTAGGATTCCAATCTCATCCCTTCTGTCGAGGAATACCTGGGGCACATCCTGTGCAATATCTAGATTGGCTATTTCCTCCGAATGTTCCACTGCTTTAATAATGGGATTTACTATAGAACCACCCAGTATATATACGACGACGATGCTGATCAATAGGATTATTCCGGTAAATACCATGATCACCCTTTGCAATTCCGGGATTGCAGATAATACCTCGGCCTCATTTGCCGCGACTATGAAACTCCAGTTCGTACCCTCGATGGGTGTATAAGCAGCATAAAGATCATCGCCCTCAAAGGTATATCGACTAATTCCTTTACCTTCCGATAGGATTTTTTCGAATAAACCGGCTATTGATCGAAGGCTATCATCCTCCGCCACTTCCTCTATGGGGTTGAATTGATCTAAGACTCCCTCCCCATCCGGATATGCAACTATTGTCCCCTGGTCGTTTATCATATAGGTATATCCCTTTTCCCCATACCTTATATCTTCTACTATATTGCTCAATGCATTTCCGTCTTCCCGGCCTATCAGTACGCCAACTACCCTGCCATCCCTTTCAATGGGGGTAGCATATACCATGACTATCTCATTGCTTACGCGGCTCACTACCAGATCCGATACATTAGTCTTGCCGTCTAGGGCATTCTGTACATATGTCCTATCGCCCAACTCTGCCTTGGCCCCGCTTGAATAATCGGTACTCCCATTGGGCCTAGCAACACCCATATCGATAAAACCGGTTCGTTCCAACTGCCCACTCAATACTAGCCGCTGCTTCTCCCAATCCATTTCTTGAATATCCACCCTCTGCGCTATCATTTCAAGCGCTCTCATCTGAGTTTCCATGCGGCTTTGCGTTAGCTTTGCACCTTCGTTGGTTAGGAGGGTAATCGATTGTTCTACCTCCCGGATAAGCATATCGCTGCCCTTCTTCATAAATATAACTCCTATAATAGCTGAT
>JAAYRM010000020.1 GCA_012518745.1 Tissierellia bacterium | reverse complement strand
TCTGGAATAGGGAGTTTTTTTGTCCTATAGGGCAGGCTATAAACTTCCACATAAAATGGAAGACTAGTATTAAGAACATCTTTATCATAGGGATAGTGTTATGTATTCTATGAAGGAATAAAATAGTATAAAAGAACAAAGCAGAAGGATAGATCTGAAACTTGGGGGTGTAATAGGTGAAAAAGCGTAAGCGCTATACCAGGAAAGAGGAATTTTTCAATGGTATCACCCATGGATTGGGGGTGCTATTTGGAATAGGGGTGTTGATAACCCTATTAGTTAATTCCAGTAAGCATGGGAACCTGCTATCCATGGTAGCATTCAGCATATATAGTGCCTGCCTGATAATAATGTAACTATCATCCACCCTATATCATGGAATCACCAATGGAAGGATCAAGAAGATACTGAGGGTATTTGATCACTCCTCAATATATCTATTCATAGCGGGAAGCTATACCCCGATGGCCCTCCTGACATTGAGGGGTGGGTTGCGAATAGGCATTATGATTGCAATTTGGTCCATCGCGATTCTAGGGGTAATATTTAAAATAGTTACCATAGGGGATTTTGATAGGTATAAGGCCATATCCTTGATAATGTATATAGGCATGGGCTGGTTAGCATTATTCACAATAAAGCCAGTTATCAGGATGACCTCTATTAGATTTCTATTTTGGATATTGGCTGGAGGGCTAGCCTACAGCGTAGGGACCATATTCTATAGCATCAAGAGAATACCATATAATCATGCTATTTGGCATATATTTGTTCTTGGCGGTACCATACTTCATTTCATAGGAATATTCCTATACCTAGTATAATGATATAGGCTTATACTTAATTAATGATATAGGAGATGAAATTGGATAATTCTCTAGGCCTTGCGTGCAGCTATTACATCCACGCCCAAATCCAATATATTCTCTATGATCACGGTACCCCGTTTGATAGGAGAGGTGGCCTCGGTGGAATTGAATATCTCAAGGCATTCTTCTATCATGCTTTCTGGGACTACCCCTGTAGTTTTTACGGGCAATCGACCCATAGGGCCATTTTTAAGCAATACCCTTCCAGTCAAAACCCTCGAGGGTTCTGTAACTTCCTTTATTCCAAAATCCTTGCCCCTATTACATTTATTCCCTTCAACTCTATATCCGGTAGGATTGGATTCATCCACACTTATGACGAGCGTACAGGCGAGGGGGCATACCTTACATGTTTTAGTAATTTCATCCATAGGCCTTCCTCCAAGATAAAAATAAATAAGAGATTGAGAAGTAAACGTCATAATTATATCATATTATTATGATGTATATCAGCCCTACATCTAGAATAAGATGGATGCAGATATATGGGCGGTGTGCGATGCACAGGATGATGAGGTGTTTATATGAATAGCAATCTAGGCCAATTGAATAAGGAGATATTCGAGTACTTGAAGGGGAATCATAGTCGGATAGATCTAGAGGATGATGAATTTAGGGATCTATCCATTATCGATAAGGATCTAGAGGGCAGGGAAGTATTTTTGACTGGAGAAAATCATGGGATAGCCCTCAATGTAGAACTGAGAATGAAATTCTTGAAGTATTTTAAAGAAAGGGTAGATTTTAAATACTATCTATGCGAAATTCCCTATAGCATGGCATATTTTCTCAATAGGTATCTTGAATCGGGGGATATAAATATACTGAGGCAGATCTATAGACCATTGAAGGGAACGGATGCATGGAATGCGGATGATTTTCATCATTGGGTGGAATTGTATGAATTCAATAGGAATCTACCAGGACATAGACGAATAGAGGTTATAGGAATAGATATTGAACACCAGCCTGAAAATGCCTTTAGATTTTTGCAATTGGTTTCACCTGATAGGGATTATTTTGGATTTAGGTTTGTAAATAGAAATTTGATATATAGGGATGAGGTCTATAATGGAAATAATTTCAATGGGATTAGGGATGGGAAGATATATGATAACTTCATGGAATTGTATGGGGGATTGCCAAGGGGTAAATATTATGGACAATGGGGCCTCTCCCATATATTCCAAAGGGGTTTTCCATATGTCAAATGGTTTGCGACAGCTTTAAATGAACAGGGATCTATACTCGAGGATAAGATCCTATCCTTAGCCTATGTCTATGACAATTGTGAATATCTATATCCCACTCCCAGAAGGGATTATATCAGCTCCATAGATACCATAGACCCCAAATTCGAAGCATTCCAAGGGCTAGCAGGAGAAGGTTGTACCATATTCAAATTAAATGGCAAGGATTCTCCATTCAATAGGGAATTGATATGGCCCATAGCCCATAAGCTGCCTCAGGGTGGA
>JAAYRM010000149.1 GCA_012518745.1 Tissierellia bacterium | reverse complement strand
TCCTCAAATCCAATACGATTCCCCCTACCTTCCTATCCATGAGGGAGTTTAAATTCTCTTTAAAATCATCGTAGGTCTGTTCATCAAAGGATGTAATCCTTATATATCCTATATCATCATCTATGATCTCCGACTTCACCGTTATAAGCCTAATCTCCTCGCGTATTATTTCCATATCTATATAGTTACTCTTGCCATCCTTATCCTCCCTCGATATGGTAATACTCACCGGGGTATTGGGTTCCCCCTTCATGAGCTGCACCGCCTTATCCATATTATCCGCTGTAAATTCCTCACCATTTACCTTGATTATCTTATCCCCGGTCTTCAAGCCAGCTTTTTCCCCAGGCGTATCCTCTATGGGTGCGACCACCGTTATCAAATTATCATCCCCAGATGTCACTATGACTCCAATTCCCCCATAAAGCCCCTTGGTATGCTCTGAAAAATCCTGAAACTCCTCCTCCGTCATATATACCGAATATGGATCCTCCAATGCCTGAAATAACCCTCTGAGCTGTCCTTCCTCTAACTTCTTATCATCCACTTCCCTTAAATAACTCTGCTTTATATAATCCTCCAAACCATTAGCCTTGGCATATCTCTTATACGAAGATATAAGCTGATTGTATTCCTTGACAGGCAATACAATTCTGTCCTTATACCTTATGGTCATTATATTAGTTGCACCAAATGTTATTGCATTCGTTATCAAGAGCAATATGATTACGATAATTATAGATCTTTTTCTAGACAATACCTTCACCCCAATATCTTGAATTATGTATACTATTGTATTAGTCTTGCCCAACTATTATACCATAATGCTATCCGAACTTCCTATATCTTCCTCCTATCCCGAATCTGTCCATATAAAAAGCACCCCACACCCGCATAGGTGTAAAGGTGCTTAGATTTACTTATCTAGGTATATATGTTTATCTAAATAAGGATATCAATTATTCCTTAGCCATGGAATTGGATCGATGGGTTGTCCATTTTTTCTAACCTCAAAATGACAGTGATTTCCCGTGGAAATCCCCGTGCTGCCCACCTTGGCAATTACAGTGCCCTTGGTAACCCTAGTACCTACACCCACTACCAAGGAAGAATTGTGAGCATATCTAGTCGATATCCCTCCCCCATGATCTATACCGATGGTATTGCCATATCCGGTCATATATCTAGCATCCATAACAACTCCATCAGCAACGGCTATTACATTCGTTCCCGCTGGGGCGGGGATATCTATTCCGGCATGGAGTCTACTTCCACCATGCACCGGATGCACCCTCCAACCAAATGACGAGGATATCCTAGTATGTCCTGGAACCGGCCATGTCATGGAACCCCCATAGGAGCCATCGCCAGAACCACCGCCAGAGCCACCCTGTGAATTATTGGAGCCGGAATAGGCTATATCCAACCTCTGCTTTCTAACTATCTCCGCTGCTATATCCTTGGATTCCCGCTCGAGGATTGCATATTCCTTTTCTGCCCTCTCCAGATCTTCATTTAAATCCGCCATGAAGCTTTCCTTGGCCCTAGAAGCCCTGGATAGATCCTCCTTCCTATTATCTAGTTTGGATCTAGCTACCTCCTTGGAGGCCCTTTGGGATTTCAGTTCCGTATTCTTCTTATCTATTATGTCCCTCTGCTCCCTCATATGCTCCAATAGTTCCACATCGTGGTTTGCTATGGATTGGAGCATCTCCTTCCTAACAAAGAAATCACCTATGCTCTCGGAGGTAAGGAGCACCTCTAAATACCCCATATTCCCATTCTTATACATAACCCTCAACCGGGAATTGAATACATCCTGCTTTTCAGCTATGCTATCCTCCGCCCTCTTTAGTTCGCTCATGGTCTTCTCTATATCCTTATTTAATATCTCTATTTCCCCTTCAACCTTTTCTAGCTCGCTAATAGCCCTGGCCATTTCCTTGTCCAGCTTTTCTATCTGTGCTGAAACATCCTTGGTCTGGCCTTCTAGCTCCTTGATTTTCTTCTGTTGCTGATTCATCTCCTGCTTGGTATTGCTCTGTTTCTTTTTAAGTTCCCCGATCCCGGCATTCACCGGAGCTATCGCATAGTTTAGAATAAGTATCAAGGTCAATATACAGTATGTAATCCATCTCCTCTTGTTCATATAATCGCTCCCCCTATACGTTTAAAAATCTTTTCAATGAAAGTAAACTCCCTAGGGCACCTATCCCCATTCCCATAGCTGCAAATATAATGGATATATCCTTTACTAGAGATGTAGGTGGCACTAGGTATATGGTAAACAATACATATAGCTGATCGCTTACTGCATTGAAAAAATATTGGTATCCATAGTTTACTACCAATACGGACAATATCGCCCCAATTAGACCGAATAATACGCCCTCTATTATGAATGGACCCCTTATATATCCATTGGTCGCCCCAACATACTTCATTATACCTATTTCATTCTTCCTAGCCGATACGGTAATCTTTATGGTGTTGGATATTATAAATATGGATATGATCATCAGTATGCCTATGATGGCTAATCCTCCAAGCCTTATATAGCCAGCAAATAGCACCAATCTATCTATTATATCCTTGTAATAGACTATATCCTCTACCCCTTCGAGTTCCTTGACCCTATCTACTACTAGATCAGAGTATTCAATATCCTTCACCTTCACCTTGAAGGCATTGGGCAATGGGTTTTCTTCCAGCCCCTCTAATAGATATGAATCCTCCTGCCATTCCTCCTTCATTATCTCCAACGCCTGATCCTTGGTCTGATACATCACGGATAGAACCTCTTCACTATTCCTGATGGTATCCTCGAGCCTATGTAATTCGTCCGTAGATATATCATCTTCTAGAAATACCTGTATCTCATCGAATTTATTCTTCGCTTCTACCACTACATTATTTATACTCAATATCATGATTAGGACCAATCCAAGTATGACCAATACAGCCGTTATGGAGGTGATAGAGGCCAAACCCATTCCCCTATTCCTCCACATACTCTGGAGTCCCTGCCTAAATATGTTCTTCAATATGCGAAACTTCATGCTCATATACACCCCGCTGTTCATCCCTTATTATCCTTCCCGCTTCGATGGCCACCACTCGTTGCTTCATCGTATTGACTATCTCCCGAGCATGGGTCGCCATGAGAACCGTAGTTCCCCTCCTATTAATATCGAGCAATACATCCATTATGTCCCAGGATGTATCCGGATCTAAATTCCCCGTAGGCTCGTCCGCAATTAGGATAGGCGGATTATTTACTATAGCCCTAGATATGGCTACCCTCTGATGTTCTCCTCCGGAGAGCTCATCCGGATAGCAATACGCCTTACTACCTAGACCAACCATATTCAAAGCTGAAGGAACCTTCCTACTTATATCCCTTCGGGATGCTCCTATGATCTCTAGAGCAAAGGATACATTTTCGTATACCGTCCTATTGGGAAGTAATCTAAAGTCCTGAAATACCGTTCCCACATTTCTTCTTATATGGGGTACCCTCCTACCCCTGACCTGCGTAATATCCTCACCATTCAAATATATGCTACCCTCTGTGGGTTCTATTTCCTTGAGTAATAGCTTTATCAAAGTGGATTTACCCGCACCACTAGCCCCTACTATGAATACAAATTCACCTTTGCCGATATTCAAATCGACATTGGATAATGCCTTAACCCCATTCTTGTAGACCTTGGTTATATCTATAAACCTTATCAAATAACTTCACCTCTTATAGCGATAGGAATCCTAAATATTCTATATGAAATCACAATATATTATGTAAGATTCTATTTTTATTTAATAAATACTTCCTTTATGGACAAAATCTATAATATTCCATCATTCTTAATCATATGTCTTCAATAATCTATTATAATATACATTAGACAATAAATAAATAGCAAAGGGTGGTAATTGTGGATAAAAGAGTATTAAGGGGTGATATATTAGGAAGAAGGTCGCAGATTCCTAATGATGATATATCTGCCCATAGCGATATGATATCGGATAGGCTCTATGATATGCCGGAGTATAGGGATTCAACCTTCATCTTCAGCTTTATAAGCTTTAAGGATGAAGTTCACACCCATGATATCATCAAAAATTCCATCGCAATGGGAAAGAAGGTCGGAGTTCCCATAACTATACCGAAATCTAGAATAATGAAGATATCCCAATTGAGGGATTTCGACCGGGAATTGCATCTGGGGTTCTATGATATATTGACACCTAAGGATGAATATAGGAGAATTGTGGCCCCAGAGTCCGTCGACCTAATATTGGTTCCGGGGGTAGCATTCGACCGAAGAGGTTATAGGATTGGTTATGGCGGTGGGTATTATGATACATTCCTCGCTAAGGTAGATGAGGATGTGATTAAGATTGGGCTCTGCTTCCATATGCAGGTAATTCCCAAGGTTCCAACCGAATCCCATGATATTCCCGTTGACTATATCCTTACTGAAAGAGAACTTATAGGGTGTAAATAGCATAAATACCAGATATATTCTTCTAATTCCACATAATAATGATATAATGTAGGATGGTGATATAATTATTGTGATTTAGGAGGTAATTTAATGGTAAGAGCTGTTGGAACTACAGCTAGAGGTATAAGGGCCCCTATAGTAAAGGAAGGGGACGATCTAATAGATATCGTAGTGGATTCTGTTTTGAAAGCGTCTAAATATGAAAACTTTGAATTAAAAGATAAGGATATTATAGGGATTACTGAATCCTTGGTAGCAAGAGCCCAGGGCAACTATGCTACCGTTGAGGATATTGCTAGGGATATCGAATCCAAATATAAAGGTGATGTGGGTATTGTATTTCCTATACTGAGTAGGAATAGATT
>JAAYRM010000148.1 GCA_012518745.1 Tissierellia bacterium | reverse complement strand
CATTGAATCATAATTGGACATTCCAAGTTCAGAAGCTATTTCTAATTTCATTTGCTCTAGTGCATGTCGTGCTTCAGGAACCAGAATTCGTTTTGAACCTGTCTTAGTATTAGGCAATTTTTTCACTCCTTTCATAGATACTAAAATCTTTATAGAATTTTGTAATAGTATTATGCGTAAAGAAAACAAATATAAACCATGTAAAATTATACAACCAAAAAGTTAATTTCTAGAATAGCCATTAAAATGAAAATCGTAGATAAAGGCTTTGCAATTAAATATAATCTATACTATTATAGGGTATAATAATTTAACTTTAAAAAATCGCAATTAAAGGGCAAGAAATCGAAAAGGTAGAGGATAGAAAGGGTAGGAATCAAAAGGGTAGGGAATCGAATTGGAAAGGATGAATGGTTATGGGGAATGTTTATTTTGATGGAGTGGATACCATATATCTAGCAGAAAAATACGGTACACCCCTATACGTGGTTTCGGAAAATCACATCGTCGATAGGATCCGGGAGATCAAAAAGGATTTTATTGAAAAATATACGGATGTGGAGGCGGTATATGCGTGCAAGGCCTTCTTTCCCAAGGAAATGGCCAGAATAGTGAAGGGGGAAGGTATTGGAATAGATGTCGTATCGGGTGGGGAACTATATACGGCTATGGAAGTGGGTTTTCCCTGCGACAAGATCATCTTCCACGGCAATAATAAGAGCATAGACGAATTGGATATGGCTGTGAGATATGGGGTAGGAAGAATAATAGTCGATAACGAATATGAATTGGAATTGCTAAACGATATAGCGGGTAGATATGGTAGAAAGGTGGACATGTTATATAGGATAACCCCCGGAGTGAATAGCCATACGCATAGATATATACAGACGGGACAGGTGGACTCCAAGTTTGGAATCCCCATATTGGACGGGTTGATATTCAGGGCAATAGAAAGGGCCCTAAATATGGATAATATAAATCTATTGGGATTCCATTTTCATATAGGCTCCCAGATCTTGGGCAATACCACATATATAGATGCTATCGAAATTGCAATAGATCTGATAAGGGAAGCTAGGGATAGGTTTGGTTTCGAGACCAGGGAGTTGAATACCGGAGGGGGCTATGGAATCCAATATGCCGATACGGGTGCGCGAAAGCCAATTTCATTCTATACGGATGCGATCATGAAGGGGATCGAGGATAATTGTCAGAGGCATGGATTGGATATCCCAAGGGTGATCATAGAACCGGGGAGATGGATAGTAGGGGAGGCAGGAATAACCCTTTATACCATAGGGGCTATAAAGGAGATACCGGGGATAAGGACCTATGTAAGTGTGGATGGGGGTATGATAGATAACCCTCGACCGAGCCTATATAGGGCCAGGTATGATGGTATAATTGTGAATAAGATGGACGAGGATCCTATGGCCATCGTAACCATAGCGGGGAAATGCTGTGAATCGGGTGATATATTGATATGGGATCTAAAGGTGCCGGAGGTAGAAGCCGGAGATGTTCTAGCCATATTATCTACCGGTGCATATAATTATTCGATGGCAAGCAATTATAATAAGCTTCCGAAACCCGCCGTGGTGATGGTGAGGGATGGCGAGGATAGACTGATCGTAAAACGGGAAACCTATCAGGATATGTTGAGGAATGAATTATGATGATAAATCCTTCCCATGGATGATCCATGGGAAGGATTTACTGTCTAAGCCAATATGGATTAAAATAACAACTTATAGATCATATTGGTTGAAAATGTTACCAGCATGGCGATTCCAGTTGTTAATAGAAAGGTAAAGAATGGCCATTTAATACCGCGGGTTTCATTTTTGATGGTCAATAAGGTCGTTCCACATGGGAAGTGGAGGAGCGAGAATAGCATAAAGTTGAATGCGGTGATAGCGGTCCATCCATTTTCCAATAGCAGATTTCTAAGCGCATCTAGATTGTTCAATTCCAACATGGCACCCTTGGACATATAGCCCATTATCAATATGGGTAGGACTATCTCGTTGGCTGGAAGGCCTAATAGGAATGCCATCAATATGAAGCCGTCCAATCCCAGCAGTTGCCCAAGGGGATCGAGAAGGCCGGCAGATATGTTTAAAAGGCTATCCCCATCAAAAAACATATTCGCGAAAAGCCAGGTGATAATTCCAGCCGGTATCGCCACCATAATAGCCTTGCCTAGCACCAATAGGGTTCTATCCAAAAAGCTCCTGACGAGGACCTTGCCTATCTGGGGCTTCCTATAGGGTGGTAGTTCTAGGGTAAAGGATGAGGGCATATCCCTCAATATGGTGTGGGAAAGTAATTTGGAGATTGCAAGGGTAACTAGAATCCCGATCATCACCATCACGAGAACATAGAAGGCGGCTACCATTGAGGGATATCTATTGCCCATGATCCTCCCCATAAATATGGTTGAGATGGTTATGATGATTGGAAACCGGCCATTGCAGGGCACAAAATTATTGGTGATCATCGCTATTAGCTTCTCCCTGGGTGAATCGATTATCCTTGTGGAGATGATACCAGCTGCGTTGCAACCAAATCCCATGCTCATGGTCAGAGCCTGCCTCCCCTGGGTACCAGCTTTCCTAAAGACATTATCTAGGTTGAAGGCTACCCTTGGTAGGTATCCTAGATCCTCTAGCAAGGTGAAGAGTGGGAAGAATATCGCCATTGGTGGAAGCATCACGGATACGACCCATGATATCGTCCTATATACCCCGAATAATATGATATTGTGTAGCCAGGGCGGTAGCTTTACCATGAGTAACCATCGACCCAGCATCGGTTCAATGCCAAAGAACAATTTAGCCAACGCATCGGATGGATAGTTGGACCCTATTATGGTGATCCAAAATATCAGACCCAATAACGATATCATGATGGGATAGGCGCTCAATCGGTGGGTAAGGATATTGTCCAACCTACTATCCCAATCTTTGGTATCCGTTTCAATCACCTTGGTCACCGCCCTACCAATGGACTGGGCTTCCCTATATAGGGAGGCCACTATATGCTCCGATATTCTCGGATGCATATCCACAATTCCACTTATGAAATTCAATGGCCTATGGACATCATCCCCCTTTAGCCTCTGGGTAATCTCCTCCTTCATCGCAAGGTCCCCATCCATCAGCCTCAATGCAATCCATCGGGTGTTCAATTCTTCTGGAATATACTGGGAGATGATTTTTTCTATCCTAGCTAGGGAATCCTCCACGTCCTCGTCGTAGGAGATCTTCTTAGGCCTTGGGCTCAAACGGCCATTATGCAAGTCGTCTATAGCCTTGAGTAGCTGGGATATCCCTATGCCATCCCTAGCTATAATCGGTATAATTGGGGTACCTAGAAGGTCACCCAATTTCTCTATATCTATCTCTATTCCCTTCTTCCTTACCTCATCCATGAAATTGATGCATACTATTACATTATCGGTGGCCTCCATTATCTGAAGTACGAGGTTCAAATTCCTTTCCAAATTGGTCCCATCGATTACCACTATAACTATATCGGGCCTATCAAAACAGATGAAATTTCGTGCAACCTCCTCTTCGGGGGAATTTATAAAAAGCGAATAGGTCCCGGGAAGGTCTACCAAGAGGTAGTCGGTTCCTGCATGGGAAAATTCACCTCTGGCGTTGACCACGGTCTTACCCGGCCAATTGCCCGTATGTTGCCTTAGACCAGTTAAATAGTTGAAGAGGGTGCTCTTCCCAGTATTGGGGTTGCCTGCCAATCCGATGATCGGCTTGTTCTCTATATCTTTTAATTCTATTCTTTCCATCATAGCTATACCACCTAAATCATATTTATCAATACATTGCTAGCCTCATCTCTCCTGATGGCTATTATGGTGCCCCTGATATTGAAGGCAATTGGATTGCCAGTAGGGCTGTATCTTTCAGCTCGCACGATGGTGTCCGGTAATATGCCTAGATCGAAGAATCTTCTTCTATGCTCATTTGCTTCTATGGAAATTACTATACCCTCCCTACCTATAGGCAGGGAGCTCATGGCTAACCGTTTATTATTCATATATATTACCTCCCTAGATATCATATCCTATCGTTTTATTCATTCCTATATTATGAATAAAAACAGCAAATGTTCATTATATTTCATTTCTAGACATATACGGCCGAAAAGTATATACTATAAAGCACTAGGTAATTTTATCAATTGATGAAGGGGGAGTATATATGAACGCGATGACAGCGGAGAATTTAAGATCAGCATTTGGTGGTGAGAGCCAGGCACATATGAGGTATAGGATCTGGGGATCTAAGGCGGGAAATGAAGGCTTTCCAACAGTTGAAAGGCTATTCATGGCAACCTCAGATGCGGAAGAGGTTCATGCAACCCTACATTTTAACGCCCTAAAGGATCAGGCTGGAGATTTTTCCGTTACTTCGATGGCTGGATTTGGGTTAGGTAGTACATCGGAGAACCTTCAAGGGGCAATCGATGGCGAAATGTTTGAGGTGGAGCAGATGTATCCCGCATACATAGCTGTAGCCGAGATGCAGGGGGAAAAAGCAGCTATATCCGCTATGAGGTTTGCTATTGAGGCAGAGAAGGTACATGCCGAACTATTTACAAAGGCAAAGGAAGCCGTGGATAAGGGCGAGGACCTGAAGGCGGATACCGTATTGCTATGTCCCGTATGTGGATTTATTACATTGACCGGCGTGGAAGCCAATTGTCCTATATGCAATGCAAAAAAAGAATTATTTGTAGAATACTAATAAGGTGCCCATGGGTGCCTTATTTTTTTAGAAATCCATAGCATATCCGAGATGGAGGTTTAAATAGCTAAGATGAAGGTTTAAATTTTCTATTTTAACCAATAATATACCATAGTGAATATATTATTGGAGGAGATTTAGTGGACACTAGGCGATTGGTAATTGCCATAACACCGGCAATAATAATAATACTTGCTATTTATCTAAGCGATAGGCATGATAGGGAGCCTATAAGGCTATTGATGCTGACCTATATATTCGGTGCCTTGATAGCGGCTCCCGTGGTGATAGTTGAAGAATTTTTCTTGAGGATAAATATCTTTGGGGGAACTCTGGAGGCACTCTACACTGCGTTTATAGTAGCGGGCTTTACAGAGGAGTTCTTTAAGAGGTTGGTCGTATTGAAGATCCCCTATAGGACGAAGTATTTCGATGAGAAGCTGGATGGAATAGTATATGGGGTATTTGCGGCTATGGGATTTGCCACCATCGAAAATATAGTATATGTGGTATATAGATATGCGAACAATCCCCATGTAGGCCTATATAGGGGGATATTTTCCGTTCCCGCCCATGCCATATTCGGTGTAACCATGGGATATTATCTATCCCTAGCCAAATTTGATACCGTAGAGGAGAGGAGCAATAGGAACCTGTGGAGATCGCTATATATGCCGATTCTACTCCATGGAACCTTTAATTTCATATTGGCTACCGATATACCACTGCTGAGCATGCTATTTGTTCCCTATGTAATCTATATATGGTGGCTAAACCATCGAAAGCTGAGCCAATTCCTATATGATTCCAAGAAAAACATAATAGATATAGATGGTAGGGAATAGCATTATTCGGTTTATAGGGTTTTTTGGATCGATATTGGACAACCATAGAGGGCTTTATGCATGATTATCGATATAAAACCGATCTTTATCTTGGATTATATTTAAATGGGTGCGGAATTATTATATAATGGTATATGAACTCAATAAGAATGAAGGTGTGATAGACCTTGGAATATATTAAAGGGGTTTTTCTGAGTATCAGGATGAGGGATGTTATCGATATACTGATAGTTGCAGTTGCATTCTATAAGCTATTCGCCTTAATCAGGGAGACGAGGGCAGAACAGCTGATAAAGGGACTATTGGCATTATTCGCATTTATAAAGCTAAGTAAATGGCTTCAACTATATACGGTATATTGGATATTGGAAAAGACCATGAATGTAGGATTGCTGGCCATCCTTATAGTATTTCAGCCCGAGTTGAGAAGGGGCCTTGAATATATAGGGCGGAGCAATTTTTTCGCCAAATCATTTGTGGAGGTTAGGGGGGAGGCCGTCAGCGAGACGGTCGACGAGATAGTGGAGGCAGTGGCATCGCTCTCCAGGCAGAAGATAGGAGCACTTATAGTTATGGAAAAGAAGACTGGTCTTAGCGAGGTGGTGGAGACCGGAACGATCATAGATGCAAAGGTTTCAAGCGATCTATTGATCAATATATTTATACCCAATACGCCCTTGCATGATGGAGCCGTGATCATAAAGGATGATACCATCAAGGCGGCTGGATGTTTTCTACCGTTGACGGATAATATGACCTTGAGTAGGGAATTGGGAACCCGACATAGGGCTGCATTGGGCATTTCGGAGAGATCCGATAGCTTGGCCATAGTCGTTTCCGAGGAAACTGGGGCCATATCCATTGCGGAGACGGGCAGTTTAGCAAGGTATCTAGATGTGAAGACCTTGAAGCAGATTTTAGTAGATATGTATAAACCCGAGGATCAGATGCATTTATTGATAACGAGATGGAGGCGAAGAGATGAACAAGGAGAAGAAAAATAACTTAACACTTAAAATCTTTGCCTTAATAATGGCTATAGTTATGTGGAGCTATGTTATGAGTGAGGAAAATCCATCCATTACGGATGAGATCAAGAATATAGAGGTAACCCTGACCAATGTGGCCACCTTGGAAAGGCAGAACTTGGTGGTATTGGAACCTAGCAAGCCCACTGTAAATGTAAGGGTATCGGGAAAGAGAAACGATCTGAACAAGATTACCAGGAAGGATATCACTGCAAGGGTTGATCTGAGTGGATATCAGGAGGGCAATAGGAAGGTTCCCGTATATATAGATGTGCCAGAGGGGATAAAGGTGGTGGATTATAGCCCGAGGGAGATATTATTCAAATTCGATAGCTTGGTCAGGAAGGAGATGCCCATAACCGTAGAAACGGTAGGGGAATTGGCAAAGGACCATACCCTATTGGAGCCGGTAATAAAACCGCAATCCATATATATAGAAGGTCCTAAAACCTGGGTTGATTCCGTGGCTAGGGTTGTGGCCTTGGTGGATGTAACGGATAGGGCGGATGATATAAGTGTAACGGTACCCATAAAGATAGTAGATAATGAGGGCAATGATGTCAGGGGGGTATCCAAGGATCAGAATGCGGTGGATGTGTTCATACCTATCAACCAGCTAAAGACGGTACCCATAAGTATACAGACGGAGGGTCAATTGCCCGACAATTATGAGATACTGGATATAAGCGCTGAGCCCAGCTCCATACAGATACGGGGAAGAAAGGAAATAATAAGGGGTATAGATAGCATAAGGACAAAATCGATAGATATAAATAGCCTGATAGAGAATAATACGGTATCGGTGGAATTGGAATTGCCGGAAGGGGTGGCT
>JAAYRM010000019.1 GCA_012518745.1 Tissierellia bacterium | reverse complement strand
CACCTATTCCACCTACACCACCATGTCCTAACGGATTTTTATATACCGTGAGGTCAGGGGATACCTTCTTTAGATTAAGTCAGCAATTTGGCGTAAGCGTAGATGCTATAATGAGAGCCAATCCCGGTGTAGATCCAAACAACCTACAGGTAGGTCAGGTAATATGTATCCCACAGGGATCATCACCGACACCATCATTACCTCCATGCCCCAATGGATTCTACTATACAGTAAAGCAAGGGGATACTATGTTCACGATTGGGCAACATTTTAATGTGGATGTACAGGCGATTATGAACGCTAACCCCGGTGTAGATCCTAATAATCTACAAATAGGGCAAGTGCTATGCATCCCCAGGAGATGTGTTGTATATTGCTTCTAAAGCACTGAAATGGATCATACTTAGAAAGCCTAGGTACCTAGGCTTTCTAAAATTGTCCAAATAGGGTATAATTACAAGTGATGGGATTATTTGCAAAGGAGGGTCGAATATGGACAAATATACTCTAAATAGGGATGAATCCATTCTACTTATAATCGATATTCAGGAGAGATTAGCCCCGGCTATGAAGTATGAAGAGCGGGTTATTAAGAATACCGATATCTTAATTCGTGTAGCAGAGGAGATGGACATGCCTATATTGGTCACTGAACAATATCCCAAGGGCTTGGGAGCTACGGTATCTGAAATCAGTGATAATTTAAAGGGAGCGCAGGTATTTGAGAAGGTTCTATTTTCGGTTTGCACGGATGATTTCATTCGGGCTTTGGAGAGGAGGGAGAGGAAGAAGATCATAGTGGTGGGTATGGAGACCCACGTCTGTGTATTACAGAGTGTAAGGGAACTATTGAAATTAGATTATAATGTATTCGTAGTATCCGATGCCATATCATCGAGGTTTGAGGAGAACCATAGCAATGGACTGGATTTGATGAGGGATATGGGAGCTGTGATTACCAACACGGAGACGGTGCTCTTCGATCTCCTAAAGGAGGCCGGCACATCCGAATTCAGGGTCCTAAGCAAGCTGATCAGGTAAAGATGAATAGCCAATGGAATTAGAAATCTATATGTCAGCCATATTAAGGGGGGGAATTTATGTCCAAACTAGAAAAGAAGGTTAAAACCGACGAAGTATCTAGTGGATTTAAGGGCAGATCTATAAATACCAATATCTTGATAATATTAGTGGTGTTTTTGAGCATATCCATGGTAAGTACAATATACTTTTCTATTCATAACGGGCGTATAGCATTATATGAGCAGCTGGATGAAAGCGCAGATCGAATTTCTGGCACATTAATAAATGAATTGCAAACTATGGGACGGATAGAGGAAGATGTCGACGCAATACTAGATCAATACATAGAGAACTTAGCACATTTCCTTAAATATAAGGAGAGCTATTCAAACGGGGAATTGGAACGGATTTCCGCAGAAACCGGGGTGGCCGAGATAAACATTGTAGATGAGGATGGCATAATAGCCTATTCGAATTTAAAGGGGAATAGAAATGATACATATGATGAGGGGCACCCAGTAATGAAAATATTGGCTGGCGAAACGGATAAGGTAATTGAGGATATACGCCAGAGCATCCACGATGATTACTATTATAAATACGGGGAAATCAAATCCGATTTTGGGGTTATTCAGGTCGGGCTAAGGGCCGAGGAGATCGTGGAAATGAAAAGGAACCTAGAACTTGAAAGGGTTATAGATGGGATGGTGAGTGAGGACTCCATAGATCATGTAATATATATGGATGAAGAATTCAATATCCAATATGATAGCAGGGGAGAAGGAGTAGAGATCATGTTGGATGACGAGATCATGGAACATTTAAACGAGCGGGAGGTATTTAGGGAAATCATCCAGGATGATGATTTAGATAGGGAGATCTATAGGGTATATATCCCATTGGATGCTTCCCAAGATATGAAGGGGATATTCTGTATTGCCCTCCCGCTGGACGATGTAAGCCTGGCCATTGCAGATATGAGGACCCAGGGGTTGACTATAGGGGGGATTATCCTATTATCTTCACTCTTTGCATTGGCAATGAGCATGAGGCGGCAGATTACCAACCCCGTATTGACATTGGATGCCCTTGTGGGCAGGATTTCAGGCTTAGATCTTACAGAGGATCCGGGGTACGAGACATTGAGGCAGAATAAGACCGAGTTGGGATATATGGCCGAAAATATCAATCATATGAGGAGTAATCTCTGTTCAATAATTGGGGGGATTATAGAGCAGTCAGCTAACCTACTCGATTATTCAAGGGATCTATCCGTTAGCACCACCCAAAGTACCCATTCAATAGATGAGGTCACGAGGGTAATGGGGGAGCTATCTAGCGGTGCCTATCAACAGGCCAAGGAATCCAATGAGGGATTTGAAAAGATGAATCTACTAGCAGAGAAATTCGAGGAAGCATTGGATGGTTCCAAACTCCTAGAGGAATATGCGGGGAAGACCTCCAAGGTCAACCGAGATAATGTAGAGATACTGACCGAATTGAAAAATATCATATCCGATAATAATGTCGCCATGTTAGATATATCTACCAAGATATTATCCCTATCAGACAAATCCAATTCCATCAGGGATATCGTCAATACCGTGAATTCAATAGCCGAACAGACCAATCTACTTGCGTTGAATGCAGCTATTGAAGCTGCTAGGGCAGGGGAGGCAGGTAGGGGATTTGGCGTGGTGGCAGATGAGATTAGAAAGCTGGCCGAGGAGACCCATAAGGCGACCGGCACGGTTGAAAATATAATTGGGGAGATAAGCGAAGAGATAGATATCACCAAGACCGAAATGGATAAAGCCAACGAGACCTTGGAAAGATCCAATCAGGTGGTGGAAGAGGCCTTGGGTTCCTTCGATACCATACAGGAAGCGGTGGTAGATACATTAGAACAGATAAATAATTTAACCTCGAGCATAGATAGTGTAGAGGTACAGAAGGATGAGGTTGTACTGTCGATTAAATCCATCACATCCATAGCCCAGGAATCCTCTGCATCTACGGAGGAGATAACAGCAGCTATGGAGGAGCAATTGGCAACCATGGAGGAGATAGCAGCTATGACCCAACAGTTGAACAAGATGGCCGATGATCTAGAGAAGGCCGTTGATAGATTCAATCTATAATGGTCCCATGGTGGATAGCATCCATTATCCGTGTAACCCCTTTGTAACGATTTTTCCATGGATTGTGGCTATATTATAATAATAAGGACATATTACATGGCGGAATATACAGGGAGAGGGTGCTTACATGGGAAGATGGTCTATAGGGCTTATAATATTATTGATGATCCTAGGTGTCTATTCTATAGGATGTAAGGCGCAGGATAGGCATTTAGGAGATATGATGGACGGGGATGAATACCCTGCTGAGGAGGTTAGGGAGCCCATCTATGATGATGCAGAAGATATCATGGATGAGTTTGATAATATAGTCAAGGGGGATAATGAGCCCTTTGTATTGATAGGTTTTATGGATGAGCATATAGGATCCGTCGCAGAAGACGAGGCGGTGGAAATGATATTGGAATTGGAAAGGGTCCAGGAAGCATATGTGGAACGATATGCGGAACAATTATTTGCAGAGGGCTACCAGATGGAGCTGTTAGGCCTACATGAGGTATCCCGAATAGATGATGATATGGATGAAACCCATATCCTAAAGCAATTATATTTTGATGCGGAGGGAATAGAGCGGATAAAGGATGGGGATCTAGAACAGCTGGTACAACATATCATGGATGGTGGGTATAAGCTTATCAATACGGAGGGGGTATTCTATCCCATCATAGACTACGAGGCGTTAGGGATCTATTATGAATATATAACGGAGGAGATAGAGGATTATATTGAAATCAAGGCCATGGATTTAAGGGAACCGGCCATAATAGATGCGGAGTTACAGATAACCTTTGATCAGCTATCGGGGAGGTTGATGGATATTGAGAACTATATAGCCGAATATCCAAGGGGTAGAAGATATGGAAGGTTATTGGATCTATATGACAGTTATCTAGGGGTATATTTAATTGGAACGGATAATAGCCCAATATATGATTATGAAACCGGAAGGATAAGGGAGGAGGTATGGGACAGCTATAGAAAGGCCGCCGGGGATATGGATAGGCCAATCTTTCAGACGATAGATAGGTATATGGATATAATAGGCAAGAATGGCAATAGCATAGATGGCGACATCCTATCAAAGGTACCGGGACTTAAGGCGATGGCGATTGCCAAATTGCAGAAATAGGGGATATACTGCTCTTTATTCTTCATCATAGTGGATATACTATATTAGACGCGGATTAAAATACAGAATTTATAATGGAGTGATAGGATGAAGCTGGATAGGGGCTTTTATTCAAGGGATACCAGAACAGTGGCAAGGGAACTGCTGGGTAAAATCCTCGTACATGATGTAGACGGAATGCTATTTAAGGGTAAGATCGTGGAGACGGAGGCCTATCTAGGGATTGACGATAAGGCTGCCCATTCCTATGGTGGTAGGAGGACCAAGAGGGTGGAGAGCATGTATGCTCGACCAGGAACCGCTTATGTATATATCATCTATGGAATGTACAACTGCCT
>JAAYRM010000147.1 GCA_012518745.1 Tissierellia bacterium | reverse complement strand
TGGTTCTAGGGCTAAAGGAAATTATAGGAATGGATCCGATATAGATTTGGCATTGTTGGGAAAAGATTTGGATTTACAATATATAAATAGGATCCATCTGGATATAGACGAATTATATCTTCCCTATAAGCTTGATTTAGTGATTTATAGTAGGATAGAGAATAATGATTTAATCGATCATATCGATAGAGTTGGGATCGTAATTTATGAGCGATGATATAGAATGGGAGGAATACCATTGAAGATCTACATTAGTGCAGATATAGAAGGGGTTGCGGGAATAGCAGCATGGGAAGAGGCTAGGAGCAGTTCCGCAAGCTTTCCCTATTTTGCTCGGCAGATGACCATGGAAGTGGCGGCGGCTTGCAAGGGAGCTAGCAATGCAGGTGCCGATGAGGTATGGGTGAAGGATGCCCATGGTCGCGGTAGGAATATGGATCCATCCATGCTACCGGAAAATATAAGGCTTATAAGGGGATGGAGTGGTCACCCCTATAAGATGCTCCATGGTATAGATGAAACTTTCCATGCAATAGGATTTGTAGGTTATCATTCCCATGGCGGTTCCAATACCAACCCATTAGCCCATACCATCAGCAGTGCTACAATAGACTATATGAAGCTGAATGAGGAATATATGAGCGAATTTTTGCTTCATGCCTATCTAGCCTCATATCTAGAGATACCCATAGCTTTTTTGAGTGGGGACAAGGGCATCTGCGAAGAGGCTAAAAAATTCAATAAAAATATAGTTACGGTGGCGGTGAATGAGGGGGTTGGCGCATCATCCATAAGCATGCATCCCAATAGGGCTATAAGGCTGATAGAGAAGGAGATGGGAAATGCACTGAGGAGAGATTTATCACAGAACCATGTGGAGTTACCCGAGCATTTTAAATTGGAAGTAGCTTACAACGATCATACCGGTGCCTACAGATATTCCTTCTACCCAGGTGCAAGGCAGAACTCCCCAAATAGCATAGTATTTGAAACCGATGACTATTATGAAATAATGAGGGCTACATCTTTTTTAGTGTGATAGCATATAGGTATGCGATATTAAATTAAGGAGGCTATAATATGACTGGGGATATAGCAAGCTTAATAGACGGGAAAGTAAGGGAGATGGAACAGAATTTAATTTTTTTAAAACAGGTTTCAATAGGTGTGACAATGGATAACTTAAAGGAAGATATAATTAGGTATTGGGGTATAGAGCGGGGAATACAAATTTTAATTGAAACGGTAATCGATATCGCTAATATCATAATATCTGCAAATAACATTGAAAAGCCTCATACCTATAGGGAGTCGATACTTGAATTGGCTAAATTAGATATTCTTCCAAGGGAATTTACCGAAGAATTGTCTAAGATGGTAGGGTTTAGGAATATATTGGTCCATGATTATACCAATGTGGATGAAGAAATAATATTAAATGTATTACATACAAGATTAGACGATTTTATACGGTATATGGAATATATAGATAGATGGTTGAAAGAAAATTATTCATAGGTGGTAGCTATGCAAAATAATATACAAGAGGTTAAAAAAATTCTATATGAGCATATGGATCAGCTTGTAGACAGATATGATATCCAACTGATCTATATCTTTGGTTCCTATGCAAAGGGCATTAATAGAGAAAATAGCGACTTAGATATAGCTATGTATCTAGATGGAAAACCAGAACCCCTTGTAAAACTCGATATATTGGATGATCTGGTGAGGATATTTAGGCGGGAAGATATAGATTTGGTGATATTAAATCAGGTGAATATGGTGCTGCAATTTCAGGTTATAAAATATGGAGAGGTCATCTATATGAAGGACCTATTGACAAAGGTGCTTTACGAATCCAAGGTTATGAGCCGCTATATGGATATGGAGTATTTTAGAAATGTGCAAAATGAGATTGGGCATAGGAAGTTTTTGGAGATGTTTAAGGGGGATGATGATGTCACTTTATAAATTGAAGATGGTGGATGATGATATAGAGGAAGGAATATTGGAAAGGGTATTACCCGGCCAAATCGATTATGAAAAGGATTTTGAAAATTGGTTGGAAAACAGCCCAAATATATTATTGGATGAGGAAGAGGGTAAAACCATATTGTGGATAGGAAGGCAGGTTACCGCATCCATAGGGGAGGTAGGCAAATATCCCGATCTTATAGGCGTGGATGGTGAAGGGGATTTGGTAATTGTGGAGCTGAAAAAGAGCAGAACTCCCCGGGATGTTATAGCTCAGATATTGGAATATGCCGCATGGGGATATAGGCTGAAATATGAAGACTTAAACGACATGGCCCAGCTCTATTATAACGAAGATGAAAAATGGAGTGGTAAAAGCCTGAATGAGATATTTAGGGATACCTTTTATCCAGATGACGGGGAAGGGATTAATTTCATATTCAATAGAGCACAGAAATTATATATAATCGCCGAGGATATATCACCATCGGTTAAACAGGTAGCTACCTATTTAAGGAATATCCACGATATGGATATCTTCTGCATGGAGTATAAGGTATTGAAGACGCAACAAGGAGAATTCTTCATAAGTACGGAGAAGGTAGTTGGACATGACGATATCATCAAAGCATCAATTGATGGAAAGGGGACAGGTTCTATTATCAGATGGAGTGGTGATACCAGGGTAAAGGATATAGTGAGCGATTACATAAATAGGATAACCGGGGGAGACCGAGATATCATATTTACCCAATCGGAAGTTATCAACGGACTTGTTCAAGAGCATCCAGCCATAAAACCTAATACCATTAGGTGCCAGATAATTCAGGATTGTGTAAATCATACCTCCAGAAAACACTATCCAAGCGGGCAAAGGGATCTGTTCTTTAGGATAGGCAAGGGTAAGTTTAGATTATATGATCCCAAAAAGGATGGGAAATGGGATTGGAGGGGTAAGAGGATAACAGGCTGATTTCGGGAGGCAGGATAGTTGATGGAGGGGTATAAGTATGCTTGTTGATCATTTTAAGAACATATTGAACAACTATTTAGATAGTATAACCGTGGGTAGATTTAATAAAAACCATGAGATGTTCAGGCTTATAAATTATACCGCCACAGATGCGGTAGGTGAAGTAGTTAATAAGTTCGGTTTAAAGGCAAGGGGCTCCTCTGGTGCAGGTACGTGGACTAGATATCCTTGGATTGCAATATACAACGAGGAGATAACTACTACCATTCAACGGGGGGTCTATATAGTATATCTATTCTCCCAGGATATGAGTCGGGTGTATCTAACATTAAACCAAGGATGTACAAACTTAAAAAGGGACCTGGGTACCAAGGCAGCAAGGGAGAGGATGATTAAAACTAGGGAGGATATAAGAGATATTATAGATAGCGATCGTTTCAGCACGGACAATGATCTAATAATAGGAAATATTGATTATGAGATGGGTTCTATCTTCTATAGGGAATATCTAAAGGACAACCTACCTATGAAAGAGGAATTTATTGAGGATTTGGAATGTATGATAGGGATATATGACGATTATTATAATCTGATATTTAAGGGTGATGAAGGACTATCCAATGAAATTGAAATAATAGATCGTGGGGAATCAGATATGAAGACCAATATTGTAAGAATAGAGAAATATATAAGATCAAGGGGCTTTATTTTTTCCTACGAAGACCTAAGCAATTTCTATCTAAGCCTCAAAACCAAACCCTTTCTAATATTAGCTGGTATTAGCGGGACGGGAAAATCTAAACTGGTTAAACTCTTTAGCCAGGCCATAAATGCCACATCCACCAATAATAGATACAATATAATCAGCGTTAAACCCGATTGGAACGATAGCACAGACCTATTTGGATATAAGGATATAAATAGCAAATTTGTACCAGGGCAGTTAACAAAGATTATATATGAGGCATCTAGACAGGAAAATATAAATAAGCCATATTTTATATGTCTGGACGAGATGAATCTAGCTAGGGTGGAGTATTATTTAAGCGAATATCTAAGTATAATAGAGTCCAGGTATTTTAGAGAAGATGGCAAACTTATAACGGATAATATATTTCCTAAGGGTTATCTACCAGGGGATGACATATTTGCCAATTTAATAATCCCGGAAAACTTATATATAGTAGGTACGGTCAATATGGATGATACCACCTTTTCTTTTAGTAGAAAGGTATTGGATAGGGCTAATACTATAGAATTTTCTGATGTTCGACTTGAGTATTTGGATTTTGAAATAGAAGATGATATAGAACCTTTAATGTTAGGTAATAACTGGTTTAGAACCAGGTTTATCTCCATTAAAGATGCACTTGTTTCGGACAAGGATTATGTAGTAAAGATAAACAATAGAATAGTTGCAATCAATAATATATTGGCTATGGGGAATAAGCATTTTGGATATAGGGTTAGGGATGAGATTGTATTTTATATGTTAGAGAACAAGAAGCACAGTTTATTGGATGAGAATGTAGCCTTTGATTATCAGATAATGCAAAAGGTCCTCCCTGCAATTACTGGAAGTGACAGGGTTATTAAAGATATTCTAATCCATCTATATAATTATTGCAATCCGGATGGAGAGATCATTGATGGGATCAACTATATAGAAATGGGGGAACAAAATCTAGAAACTGCTCTATATGAGAGAACGGCAAGCAAGATACTTATGATGTTAAGGGGTTATGAAGATGGATTTGCTTCGTACTGGCAATAGATTAAAATTGATGGAGATCCGTTCTAATGGATATTCAATAATTTTTACGGGTAGCATATCAAATGAAAAGAGCAAGGCTATAAAGGCGAATATGAATATACCGGCCTCTATAATAATTAATGATTATAGGGATGAGGATATTACTTTAAAAACTATAACGGATTTCGGTAAACTGGTGGAAAGTAGTGGTAATACTATGATGCCATGTTTTTTGAAGATGGCCAGTATCAAATGATATTGGATATGGAGGAGAACGGTAAGTATGATATATTCCATGCTGGTATTAGGATTACCGATGATTTTCAAATCGTAGGTAATTGTTATATTGGGATAATTGGTTTTAGTTCCGATATTGGATATACGGATATAGCCATATATAAGGATAATGAAAAGGTTTTAACCATTACATTGGAGATCTTCCCCAGTAAGTTGGATTATCATAGGGATTATAAGGAATTGATCCAGGAGATAAATGAGGAGATATCTTCCTTGGCTTTTCAATTCATAGATAAGACCTATCTTGCAGGGAAATTGAAGGATGTGGATTATCAGACTAGGGCTGAGTTTATAAACATATTGGATATCATATTTGATGATCTGGAAAGATCGATTCAAAGGATAGTTTCAAATTTCAAACATAATGTATTTACCCAGGAACGAATTATGGACACCCATAGAGCTAGGAGGATATCCAATAGAAGTAGATCCTATATAAGAAAGCATCCTGAACTTTTAACAAGGTCGGATGCCGGTTTTATAAATATAGATGGTAATGGTTATTATCCTTTGAAAGTGGTTGAGCAAAGGAAAAATACTACCATAGATATATTTGAAAATCGATTTGTAAAATATATGATAGAGAGAATAATTAGTAGGCTCGATTCCATTGAAAGGATTGTGGATTTTGGTGGCATGAAGCAAAATCCCTATATAGACATCTTAAGAAAAAGGAAAGGGATATTGGAAGGATATATAAAGAGGCATTTTAAAGATATTGGTAACCTAACTGGCAAAAAAAGCATGAGCTTGGTATTCCAAATGGCACCAGGATACAGGGAGATGTATAAAAAGTATTTCATGCTACAGAAGGGATTGGATTTGGGGGAAGATTTGTTCAGAGTTACCCCTAAAAAGCTATATGATCTATATGAAATATGGTGCTATATAAAAATACATAATATACTTACGAAACTAGGATATGATGTGGAGGAGTATGGTATATTACAATACAGGGATACCGGTATGCATCTATCTCTATTACAAAGTTCAGAGGCCAAAACAGTATATAAAAGTAGTAAGAATAGGTTGGAGCTCTGGTATAATAAATTCTATTCCTCACCTACGACCAATCAAAGGCCGGATACAGTATTACATATTAGGAATATAGATGGAATGAATGATAGGACCTATATATTTGATGCTAAGTATCGCCTATCCATAGGTAATGATGGAGATATAGGACCTATGGAGGAAGATGTAAATGTAATGCATAGGTATAGGGATGCTATAGTATCTAAGATGGGAACCGATTTTAAATATAAATATGAAACCTTTGGTGCCTATGTAATGTTTCCCTATGGAGATGAAGAACGATTCAGAGACCATAGATTTTTCAAGAGCATAGAAGAGGTTAATGTAGGTGCCTTTCCAATGTTACCCGGTAGCACCAAATTGATTGAAGAACATCTAGGGAGGATAATTAATCAATCGGATTTGGAGGCAAAGAGTAAAAGGATAATTGTAGACGAATACGATGATTATGCGAAGTTCAAAGTAGAAAATGTAATGGTGGTAAATGTTAAAGATAGGGATCATATGCAGGCATATATGGATAATAATTTCTATCATATTCCTGTCAAAAGGTTATCCAACATAAGGTTAGGCGTGGAATATATAGCTTTTTATCAATCTAAGGCATCTTTCGGGGAAGAGGCAGGGATAAGGTATTTTGCTAAGATTGAAGGTGTAGAGAAGTACAGAAGAGGAGAGTGTAGGGAAATACTTGCAAAGCCCGGAATGGAAGGGGTACTATATTTAAGATTAAACCTTAAGAATATAAAGAGGATAAGAACAGTAGAACCTATACAATCGGGAACACGCCTGGTATCCTATACCACACTATATCTATTGAAAAATGCAGAAAATATGCATGAACTAAAACTTAGGAGTAATCTGGAGATAGAAGTATATAAGGTGTTGAAAAGAATATCTGATTCAAGGGTACATACTATAAGAAAAGAATTTGGCCGATATATTATAGGCGATAATAAAGTTGAGGTCATAGATGGAAAGGCCATAAGGGTAAATGGAAGGATATCTAATCTAAGGAATTTAGAAAGAACGTTAGATTCATAAAATTATGGATTATTAAAAGACCCAATAATTATACTTCTGGAACACACATACAAAAGGAGAGTTCCAATTGGAACTCTCTTTAAATATCATATACTAAATAGCATAATCGCAACCTAGCTCCTGCAATTTAGCAATCCTATCATCGGTATCCGGATGGCTTGAGGCAAGATTTGCCCATAACCCCTTACTATCATTACTGCGGAAGGTTTGTAGTACGGAACAAAGATTGTTCCCATAT
>JAAYRM010000018.1 GCA_012518745.1 Tissierellia bacterium | reverse complement strand
TTATATATTCATTTCTTATATCCCCTATCCTGTTCAATTCGACTCCCCTGGGTAATCCATTGTGGCCAATATATTCTGCATCGTATCCTATTGCCATAGGGAGTTCATATTCTTTCAATCCAATCCTCTTCCAATTTATCATGGTAACCCCCTATCCTATGGAGCCTTCAAGCTCTATATTGATTAAATTATTCAACTCAACCGCGTATTCCAATGGTAATTCCTTGGTTATAGGTTCCACAAAGCCCCGAACTATCATGGCCTTGGCCTCTTCTTCATCTATACCCCTGCTCATTAGATAGAATATAGCCTCTTCGCTAATCCTACCCACCTTGGCCTCATGACCTATATCTATATCATCATTTCTCAAATCTATTATAGGCAGGGCATCGGATACCGATTCGTTATCCAATATTAAGGATTCGCAATCCACCGTAGATTTACTGCCATATGCCTCCGGCAATACCTTTATTAACCCCCTATAGTATGCATGTCCACCATTCTTAGATATGGATTTAGAATTTACGGTGGAAGTGGTATGCGGTGCAGCATGTAGCACCTTAGCGCCTGTGTCCAAATATTGTCCTGTGGAGGCAAAGGTTATGCCGGTAAACTCGGACCTAGCCCCCTCCCCGTTCAATATGCTCATGGGATATAGCATGGAAACCTTGGAGCCAAAGGAACCAGATATCCATTCTATAGTTCCATTCTTCTCCACCAAAGCCCTCTTGCTATTCAGGTTATACATATTCCTCGACCAGTTTTCAATGGTGCTATACCTTAAACTGGCATCCTCCTTTATAAATAGCTCCACACAGCCTGCATGAAGGTTATTCACCTTATATTGGGGTGCAGAACACCCCTCTATAAAATGTAACTTTGCTCCCTTCTCCACTATTATCAAGGTATGTTCAAACTGCCCTGCACCGGGAGCATTCAGCCTGAAATATGATTGCAAGGGAATGTCTACATCCGTTCCTTCGGGCACATATACAAAGGAGCCACCAGACCACACAGCCCCATGAAGTGCTGCAAACTTGTGATCCTCCGGTGGAATCAGCTTCATAAAATATTCCCTCATTATATCCTCATATTCCACCAAGGCGGTTTCAATATCCATATAGACTACGCCCTGTTCAACCAATTCCTGCCTTATATTATGATAGACCACCTCTGAATCGTATTGAGCTCCCATTCCAGCCAAGGATTTCCTCTCCGCTTGTGGAAGCCCCAACCGCTCAAATGTATCCTTTATATAGCCCGGCACATCATCCCAACTATGCTCCATCTCCGCATCGGGTTTTATATAGGTCCTGATATCATCCATATCCAACCCAGTTAGATCGGGGCCCCATGTTGGGATAGGCATGCTATTATATATCTCCAATGACCTGAGCCTAAAATCGGTCATCCATTTGGGTTCATCCTTCTCCCTCGATATCTCCAATATTATATCCTTCGATAGACCATGATCTGATTTATAGCTATAGGTAAACTCATCCTTTATATCGTATATCTCCCTATCTATATCTTCGATATAGCTTCTTTGTCTTTCCATCTATTTCACCTCAGTATTTGAAAATTCAGCTCTTATATCTTCATAGCCTCTCTGTTCTATCTCCTGTGCCAATTCCATACCGCCCGTCTTGACTATTCTCCCATCCAATAGTATATGGATATAATCGGGCTCCAAATAATCCAATAGCTTATTGTAATGGGTTATTACCAATATGGACCTGCTCTCATCCTTGAACTCTTTAATCCCCTCCGCCACTATCCTTATGGCATCCACATCTAAACCGGAATCCGTTTCGTCCAATATGGCGAGTTTAGGCTCTAATATGGACATCTGCAATACCTCGTTCTTCTTCTTTTCCCCGCCAGAGAATCCAATATTTAAGTACCTCGAAGCATATTCCTCATCCATATCCAATTGCTCCATCTTCTCCTTCAATAGCCTTTTAAATGACATCAATCCTATCCTTTCATCGGATACAGCCATCTTTGCTGTACGCAAAAATTCCTCCACAGTAACCCCTGGGATCTCCTCAGGGTATTGGAAGGATAGGAATATCCCCTTCTTGGCCCTTTCATCGGCCCTTAAATCGTTGACAATCTCACCTTCAAATTCTATTTCTCCATCTGTGATCTGATATTCTGGGTGACCCATCAATGTATATGCCACGGTGGATTTCCCACTACCATTTGGCCCCATTATTATATGGATCTCCCCTTTCCCAATCTCCAGATCGATACCTTTCAATATCTCCTTCTCATCTATGCTTACCTTTAAATCCTCTATATTCAATAGCTTTTTATTCATATATATCCTCCTCGCCAATTGATAACGACTATCATTATTATGTATATTATGATATCAAAGAAATCCCTACTTGTCTACTAGGAATTGAAAACCTAGTAAAATACCATACTTTGATATAAAAAACAACCGATAAACCTAGGTCTATCGGTTGTTTTTTATCCAATCATCCTACAAGATCCCTATACCACATCAAGGCCGTAATATAGCCATTTGGTACATCTATTGGATCTATATCCAAGTCCTCCGAATACTTCAAAACCTCATCCCAATTACCCCGCTCATATGCCAAGGCCATCTTATATATATTGCCAGCCTGCCCTTCCCCGTAGATCAGGGTATCCCTGACCATATCAGGTGCTTTCAATTCATCTAGGATATCCGCGATAGGCCGCCTCAATATGGCCTCAAGCAACGAGAACAATCCGATTAGGAAGAGGTCCCCAGCATGCCTATCATATCTTGTATTCATCGATATCATTTCCATAAACCTTCCCCTTATGAGGGATAGCCTGATTAATTCCTCTGGTTCATCCTGCCCCATAATGCTCACCACTATGAGGTATGTCCATTTCCTTATCTCCCTCTCCCCAAGGGCTACCACTGCATGCTTCACGGATCGAATTCCATATTTGAAACCAAATGCCGTCGAATTCACCAGCTTTAATAGATTATATGTAAGGGCCAAATCCATCGATATCAATTCGGATATATTATCGAAATCTATATCCATCTTATTGACCTCATTGAGCAGCTGTAGATATGTGGCCTTGATTGGCTGCAATTTTTTCGATGCAACTATCTCGGGTTCGCTAAAGAAGTATCCTTGAAATAGGGAGAAGCCTAGATCAAGGGCAAATTCAAAATCCTCCCTGGTTTCAACCTTCTCAGCCAATAGCTCTATATCCTGATCCTTCAAGCCATGACATATTCTCCTGATCTGCTCCCTATTGGAGGCCAAGAAATCGATCTTGATTATATCCGCCAGCTCTATCAGCTTCTCATATTCCGGGCTATATATGAAATCATCTAAGGCAATTCTATACCCCATCTTTTTTAAGAACCTACTATTTTCCATAACCTCATCGCTAGGTAGAACATCTTCTAATATCTCCACCACTAGGAAATCCTTGGGAAATAATGTTGCTATCTCCTCATTTATCAGCTCCTCCGTGAAATTGATAAATACCGGTTTCCCATCGGTTAAATTATCGATCCCAAAGGTTTGAAATGTATTGAATATTACCTCCTTAGAGGCCTTATCCCCATCCTCGCTATCGAATCTATTGATCAATCCATCCCTATATAATATCTCATATCCAATTACATTCTTATTCAAATCGAAGATAGGTTGCCTTGCCAGAAATACCTCCATATGATAGTCACCTTCCCATTTTCGTCGATCGATGTAGGCATTATATGGTACCTACATCATAATGATATATGATATCATATATCCCCGCAAAGCTTCATAACCCCTATCACCTTACCATTGATTGCTATATCTTCCTCTTTCATCTGTATAGGCTCGAAATCATTGTTTTCGGATAATAGGAGTATGGAATCCCCCATGGTCATATACCTCTTGATAGTCGCTTCCCCATTTATAATGGCTACTATTATATCACCATTTATCGCATTATCCTGCTGATGCACTATAACCGCATCCCCTCTTTCAATCCATATGCCATTCATGCTATTGCCCGTAACCTCAAGAGCAAATGTCCGCTCAGTTGAATATATCCACTCATTGGGTATCTGCAGGTAGTTTTCATATTCCCTGTTGACGACAGTCGGTATGCCTGCTGCAATTTCCCCAACTATAGGGATTTTGGAACAGTTCTGATAATCCATTATCAGCTCCGTCTTGTAATTGGTTATCTCTATATTGCTTCTATCATCCTTATCATATGTATAGAGATATTCCTCTTGGTTCTTAAAATTGATATATCTTGTCTTCTCCTTATTATCCGGCAAGAAATATGGGTTGCATCTGGGTATATCGTTCAATATATCCTCATTCCTATCGAAAATTGATACCTGCAATCCGTCCGTCACTACGCCATATTGGACCGTATCGTCGGTCTGCATATATGTCTTCAATTGACCTATTGCATCTTCTATACCTGCCCCAAACCTCTTAAATTCCGCGAAGATATAGGGTGTTCTCTTGCCCCTATTATATATATTTACGACTAGATCCACATATCCCTTCTTGGAAAAGAGATACACAGGATGCTCTAGATCTATCAATTCCAAGGGATATTTATATGTATTGATCAATTCCCTGATGAACCATTGCCTTATCAATTCCTCCCTAGCATTTATGTCTATCAGTCTATCCTTCAACTTGTACTCATTAATTGCCAGGGATTGATAGGGCCTCATACTGCAATCCCTTTTAATTCTCAGGTAATCGTTTTCTATCTCCTTTATAAACTTGGATGGTTTTCCCGCTGATGATATGTATAATAGTTCATTTGCCCTAGTCATCCCAACATATAGCAGCTTTCTTTCCTCGGAATCATGATTATCCTCATCATCAAAATCTACCATGATACTATTAGGAATAATATCCTCATTGATATCGATTAAAAATACCACCTTGAACTCAAGCCCCTTTATAGAGTGAAGGGTGAGTAGTTTTACCTTATCTGAATCAAAATCTGGCTTGCGCCGCCTGAGAATTTCACATTCTATCCCCTTCGACTCGAGATAGTTCAATGTGTTCTCCAAAATCCTCCTCTCCCTGGCTACGACGCAGATTTCCCCATAGCTATAATCATTTCGTATGGTCTGTATCTCATCATATAGGAATTCCAATTGCCCCTGTTGGTCCTGAAAGCATTTATATATTGGTGGATGACCATGCCTATCTATCAGAGATGGCTTTACGAAGTCCACATTGTTCCTTATATTCTCATCATGTTCTATCAAACCATATGCGGCCTTGGAGATCTCAGTCGTCGTTCTAAAATTCTTGGACAACATCCTACTCCTACCGCTCATATCATATCCTATGGTGGTATAGGGCCTTCCCTTCCCTAGCCATGAATGGGGATATATGCTCTGGGTATTATCTGCCACAAACATTATTGAGGAATATGCCTTATCCTGATAAATGCATTTTAAAAATTCCAATTGGACCTTGGTTAAATCCTGACTCTCATCTATTATGATATGGGTGTATTTTCCCTTGAGATTCCTCCGAGCCTCCTCCAATGCGAACAGGTTCATCGTTCTGAAGTCTACATGGCCCTCCAACTCCAATAGATGATCGTATCTATGCATTAATTGGAATATTCCAGAGCGAAGGGGAGAATTCTTAACCAACTTCTGGGGTTGTCCCTTTCCTCCGCTGGCCCTCCCTATCCTATCTATATCCTGATAGGTCTCCTCATCTAAGATATTGCTCGCCTTTAT
>JAAYRM010000146.1 GCA_012518745.1 Tissierellia bacterium | reverse complement strand
TGAACTCCTTGAAAAATATGCTTTCATCGATTTTATTGTACTTGGGGAGGGGGAAGTAACTTTTAAGGAGTTGTTGGACAATATAGCCAATGAATCATGTGATTTTGAGAGGATAGATGGTCTTGCATATAGGGATGGAAACGATATAGTGCAAAATGCTCCCAGGATGTTAATAGATGAACTAGATAGCATACCATCTCCATATAAACAGGTTGGGGATGATTTTAAAAATAAGATCGTCTATTATGAAAGCTCTAGGGGATGTCCATTCAACTGTCGATTCTGTCTATCTTCTACCATAAAGGGGCTTCGATACTTTAATATAGACAGGGTTAAGGAGGATTTACAAAACCTTATAGATGCTGATGTAAGACAGGTTAAATTCGTGGATAGGACCTTTAACGCGAATAAGAGATATGCCATGGAGATTATGCAGTTTATTATGGATAGAGACCCGGAAAATATCAACTTTCATTTTGAGGTAACAGGCCATCTTGTAGATGATGAGATGTTACAATTTATTAGGAATGCTAAGGAGGGCCTATTTCAATTTGAGATAGGGGTTCAATCTACCAACCCACATACTATAGAGGCGATAGGTAGGACAACAGATTTCCAGAGGTTGAAACAGGTATCAGAGGAAATAAAGGGTTTTAAGAATATACATCAACACTTAGACCTGATAGCGGGATTGCCCTATGAGGATTATGATAGTTTTAAAAAATCCTTTGATGATGTATATGAAATTGGGCCCGAAAAGATTCAATTAGGTTTTTTAAAGCTTTTAAGGGGATCTGGGTTGAGGGAGGATATAAAGAAATATGGGTTTAAATTTTTGGATATACCGCCCTATGAAGTCCTTGAAACAGATCATATTACGTATGCGGAGATGCTAAGGCTGAAAGGGATTGAGGATTTGGTAGAAAAGTATTATAACGGTGGATACTTCAAACATTCACTAGGCTATATTATTGCAAATGAATATAAAACACCTTTCAGCTTCTTTGAAGATTTACTGAAGTATTGGGAGATGAATATGCATCAAGAGGTTTCCCATAGTAGGAATAGACTATATAGGATCTTATTTGATTTCTGCAACTATAGGAAATTTTCAAACCTAGATATTATAGATGAAATCCTAAAATACGATTATATCTGTAACAATAGAAATTCAAGGATTCCGGGGTATTTTAGCAGAACAAATATTAGTTTCCTACGTGAAAGAAAGCATGATATCTTGAAAAATAACGAATTGTTGGATAGATATCTCACCGGATACAAAGATATTCCCACCAAAAAAATCATTAATAAGATCCATATCGAAGGGTTCAAGATAAATATATTGGAATTAATTGAAAATGATTACGAGGTAGACGAAGATATGAAGGGAATGACCCATATTCTATTTGAATTCACAGGAGG
Source organism: Tissierellia bacterium (assembly GCA_012518745.1). GTDB lineage: Bacteria > Bacillota > Clostridia > Tissierellales > Tepidimicrobiaceae > DUNJ01. The sequence continues at coordinate 2,329 of JAAYRM010000146.1, read as the reverse complement.
AGTTATAACTAGATGTAGAACATATGATATAACGAAGTTTATATAGGGAGTGATCAGATTGAATTTACTTCAAGATATAATTATGGTGAATAGAAATGTATTTAGGAAGAGCATACAGAGTTTTAAAACCAGTTGGGTAATAGTCTTTACAGGATTGGCTTATATGATTATAGGGGTATTCATGGCTATAACTATAAATGTTTTGCTTAGGGGAATATTATCTATTCTTGCGGGCATTGCTACTTTAATTGTAGGTAGTTCCCTCATATCTAATTACCTATACCTATTATATAATATAATTAACTATGATAGGATCACCGTGGATGATTTTAAAAATGGATTTAAATATTTTATTCGTAAGATATATGGGGTGTTTTTTATAGCCTGGATAGGTTCCTATTTTTTATCCATAGTTTTGAATGCAATAGGGAGTAATGCAATCCTAATAAATAGGGTGATCGGTATAGTCATCTTAGTTGCCTTGAACCCCTTGCCCGAGATCATATATCAGAGGCATTATTCATCTGGCGACAGTATCAAATATGCGCTTGGATTTATGGAGGAAAATTGGCTAAACTGGTTATTGCCTAATGCGATATTCCATTTCATATTATATTTGATTACAAACACGTTGGTCCTAGGGCTTTTCACTACCTATTTACCTATCGGGCATGATATTGGCATTAGGAGAATAGGTAGTTATATTCTTGGGCAAACTCTATTTTCATTTATTATGATATATAGGGGTCATCTGTTTAAGATATTGAGCACAAGCACTAGGAGAAAGAGAATGTATATGAATAAATTCTATGATTAGAAGGTGGTAGTATGGAAACCGTTGATAAATATTTTCTGAATAAAGTAGATCAAATATCCTTTATAGAGTTGAAAGAAGGAGCATGGGTGGATGTGGGAGATTATACTATAGAAGATGATATCCCTCTACCTATAGTCACGGATACCTTATTAAAAGAAGCAAGAGATGGCGAAGTAGAGGAAGGATTTAAAGCTTCTCATTTAATAGAGGGGATTATATATATCCTAGGAATCGATCCTGAGTTTAAATACAACGAACAATATAAGAGGATATTATATAGTTACGATTCTAAGATAGAAGATTATATTATGTACACGGGATTTCAACATATACAGAAGGGAGATTACGAACAGGGGGCAATTTATTTTAGAGCTCTTACCCATATAAATGAAAAAAATGTTCAGGGTTTGTTCAATTATGCTCTATGCCTTGAAAATCTATCTAGGAATTTGATCGATCAGGGTAAAATACAGAAAGCTGATAGGTTTTTATTGGAATCTACGAATCAACTAGAGGATTTAATCGGAATATCAGAGGAGTTTGCACCAGCCTATTATAAATTAGGCTATTACTATAGGTACTTTGATCAATATCTGAAAACGAAATTGATATGGGAAAAGTATCTGGCTATGGGTGATAACGAAATATATTTACAGGAAGTCCGGGAACAGCTAGAATCTATAACGGATGATATCAATTTTGAAATAGGTTCAGATGCCCTTAATCGTGGGGATTATAGGTTAGCGTTAGAAAATTTTTTGCCACTATCGGATAATCGAGGGGCCTCATGGAATGTTTACTATTTGATTGGATTAGCATATAGGGGATTGGGAGATTATGAAAATGCTATTGAATCTATTAGTAAAGCTATCGATTTAGGTGCTAGGGATGCAAACATATATAATGAGCTGGGAATTTGCTTATTCACAGTTGGGGATGCAGATAGGGCAATAGATATATTCAATAAGGGTATTGAATTAGAAGAAGGTAACTATAGAATAATTTTTAATAGGGGCATGGTATATATGAGGCTAGGATTATTAGAAGAAGCCGCCGATGATATAAAAAGGGCATATATGCTAAATCCTGATGATGAGGCAGTCAAAGATCAGATGCAACAATTAAAAATGACTAATAAAGATATCCGTAGAAATAGTGGGAAAGAGTATGAAATATGAATGAAATGTATCGATAATAGACGTAGATATGGTTTTTTGTTAAGATTAGCGGGTTGAATGTTTTTTTAATATATGGTAAATTATTAAATGTTGTCAACGCAAGATATACAAAACAGAGCAGGATACAAAATCGAAAAAGCAAAATATATGATTGACAAGAATATTTAAATGTGGTATAGTAGTAAAGCACCGTCAGAGGAACGGTGTAAATGAACCTAGACAATTAAACAGTGTGAAATACTTTGAGTTGGTCTCGAACTTAATCGAGACACACAGTAAGAGCAAGGCAAACTTTCTAATGAGAGTTTGATCCTGGCTCAGGACGAACGCTGGC
>JAAYRM010000017.1 GCA_012518745.1 Tissierellia bacterium | reverse complement strand
TCCCCAAAGGGTTTATATAGGTAGTTTTCACCTCTAAACTTGAAGGCGTGGAGCTTGTCCACCATGAACCGATTATATAGTGCGGAATAGTATATGCTATTCATATTGGGAAGCCTAAAATCCACCTGCCTATTGGCAAGTTCTATCAATCCCATGCAGTTGGGACAGATATGCTTCCCCCTTGGACGGGTCTCCTCCTTACAAAATAGGCATATATTCCTATATGGAAATATCATATCGATAATCCCATCTATGATCCCCATAATCCTCCCCCTAAAATATGGTAAGCATTTCCCTTATCCTATCATCCAAACTCGAATACCTTCTAGCTATCCTATTATTATCTATCATCATCCTCAGGAATCTCTCTTCTCCTACCAATACCACCAGATCCCTAGCCCTGGTTATTCCGGTATATAGAAGATTTCTGGTCAATAGCATGGGAGGTCCCCAGCATATGGGCATTACTACCACTGGGAATTCGCTACCCTGGCTCTTGTGGATCGTGGTGGCATAGGATAATTGCAATTCATCCAGTTGATTGAAGCTATATTCCACTTCCTTCTCCTCATCGAATAATGCCCTCAGTATCATATCTTCCTCATCTATATCCAATATCACCCCAAGATCCCCATTGAATATACCCTCCCCGACCTCTTCGCCATCTTCTCCATTAGCAATCCGCCATTCCAATATGTAGTTATTCCTTATCTGCATAACCTTATCCCCTACCCTGAATAGCTCCTCGCCCATCTGCCTTTCCTTCTTCCCCTGGGCCTTTGGGTTTAACTCCTCCTGCAGTCTACTATTGAGGGCATTGGTACCGCAATCCCCCTTCTTCATGGGACTCAATACCTGTATATCGTTGAATGGGTCCACCCCGTAATAATTGGGCAATCTATCCTTGCATAGATCCGATATTATCTCGGCAATAGTCTTGGGATCCTGCTCCCTTATAAAGAAGAAATCCTTATTCTTCTCGTTGAGTAGGGGAGTTTTACCCCCATTGATCCGGTGGGCATTTACTACGATCATACTCCGCTCCGCCTGTCGGAATATCTCCTCTAGCCTAACCACCTTCACCGCCTGGCTATCGATTATATCCCTGAGCACGTTTCCAGCCCCTACGGATGGGAGTTGATCCACATCCCCTACCAATATCAACCTAGTCCCTGGCATAACGGCCTTGAGCAGGTTATTCATCAATAGTATATCTATCATGGAGGCCTCATCTATTATGAGCATATCCGTTTCCAATGGGCTTCCCTCGTCCAGCCCAAATGCCATTCCCTCCTCCATATATGTATACTCCAACAATCTATGGATGGTCTTTGCCTCCATGCCGGTGGTCTCCGTCATCCTCTTGGCGGCCCTTCCGGTTGGTGCCGCCAGGCTTACCTCCAGATCCTGTTCTTCGAATATCCTTATTATCGCGTTTATTATGGTGGTCTTGCCCGTGCCTGGCCCCCCCGTTATCACCACAACTCCATTTTCCATGGATTCCATTATCGCCTCTATCTGCCTTGGGGCAAACTCTATCCCCTCCGCCCCCTCTATATCCTTTATAATCCTATCTACATCTACATCCATATCCTCCAGCTTAGCCCTAGATAGCTCTACCATCTTCCTACCGACATTGTTCTCCGCTACATGGAAGGGGGCATAGTATATCAATAATTCCCCATCTGCATTGGATATATGTATCGTACCCTTGAGGGCCAGATCCCTTATGGACCCTTCCACCAGGCTTTCATCCACCTCTATTAGCTCTACGGTCTTGGGTATGAATTCCTCCTTTGGGATATAGGTATGTCCATTCCCCGCATACCTATGGAGCACATACCTTATGCCCCCCTCTATCCTATAGGGGGAATCCAGGCTAATCCCCATATTTTGTGCAATCCTATCCGCCCTCTTAAAGCCTATTCCAACTATATCCTCCGATAGCTTATAGGGGTTCTCGCTTATAATCCCTATGGTATCCTTGCCATATTCCTTATATATCCTCATGCCGTAGTTTGGGGTTATTCCCAAGCCCTGCAGAAATACCATTACCTCCCTGAGCTCTCCCTGCTCCCCAAAGACCTCCACTATCTTGGCTAGTTTTTTATCCCCTATCCCATCTATCTCCTTCAACCTCTCCGGGTTGTATTGAATTATATCTAGGGTGTCCAATCCAAACCTATCCACTATCTTCTTAGCGGTCTTAGGCCCTATATAGGGGATCAAACCCGATGATAGGTACTTCTCTATCCCCTCGGTGGTAGATGGAACTATTGGGGTGATGGTCTCCACCTCCATCTGCTCTCCATAGGTTGGATGATATATCCACTCTCCCTCCACCCTTACGGATTCCCCAGGATTGGCAAAGGGCATATACCCCACTATGGTGGCCTCCCCATCCTCCGTCTCCAGTTTAGCTACCGTATATGTATTGACCTCATTTCTAAATACTACATCCCCTATAGTCCCTTCCAATACCAGCAATGCCATTCTCCTCTATCGATTATATTATGTATATTATACCATATTCCCACAAGAAATCCCCCCTAACCCATGGATATTATGGATCAGAGGGGTGCTCTTATTTCATCCCTATTATAGCCCTGGATAGCTCGTTTATACTCTCCGTCAGCTGATTCAATTTTGCCTCAATCCTTACCAATAGGTATACCGAAAGGGCTATCGGAAAGCCTAAATTAGCTATATGGGTATATATATCATCCACCATCTTCCCCCCTTTTAAAAACGGCTATACGAATCGATGCGGGCACCAATCCGTATAGCCATTTATATTATATCTCCAATTCCTGCACGACGGTCGTTATTATCCTAGCACCTATGGAATCCACTACATCCCCAGCAACGGTGTGGAAGATATTCCTATCCACCACATCCTCCATGGCTGCCCCTACCTCTGCCTCCGTTATATCCTCCCTGGGCTCATCTACGGTCAACTTGAATTTCTTGCCTCCCTGATCCAAAAAATCCATCTCCAACCTTGCCTTCTCCACTCAATCACCTCCTCCCTAAAATAGCCGATATTATTCCTCCAATAGGTGGATCTCCTCCAGCCTCTTCACCTTGGATAGGGGTAGGCTTTGAAGTCCCACTAGGGAAGCCGCTACCTCATATAGGTCCTCGTCTTCCGCTTCCGGTTTTACCCTGGAGTAGGTCTTGGATTTGATTATCTGCTTATTGCCATCCATCCCCGCATCCAGCTCCAGCTTCAACCTCACATTTTCCTTTACTCCCACTATAGCCATCTACTCACCTCCTTCATTCCCTATATGGAATAAGGGGGGTTATCTTACCAATCTGTTTCTTAACTTTTCTATAGCCCTGGTCTTGGTGTTCACCACCGTCCTATATGCTATCCCAAGTCTGCGGGCTATTTCATGCATATTTAGCTCATATACATAGAAATAGATCAATACCTCCTTCTGCCTATGGGTCAGACAATCCAATGCCCTGAATAGCTCCCCTCTAGTCTCTATCTCTAGGATATCGGCTACTGGATCTTCCTTCCCCTCGATGAGATCTAGGATCTCCCCTCCACCGTCTACCTTTGAATTCAATGAATATGGCTGTATTTCCCTATGCTTCTCTAGGTAATGATATCTGAGTAATGCGCTCACATACCCGAGGAAATATACGCCCTTATCGGGATCATAATCTCCTATTGCGTTCAATATCACCTCATACCCCTCCTGAATTAGATCGTCATATAGATCCCCCCTATTGTAATATCTTCTAATAGAGCTTAATACCAAGGGTTTGAGCTGCAATATCAGTTCCTCCTTAGCCTCTGAATCCCCTTTCCTGCCCAATGCTAGTAATTCCTCAATATGCCTATACATCCCATTCCTCTCCTTGGGAAGGCACCTTCCATAATTCCCGGGTATGTCCATATTAATCCCAGATAGGGCAATAAAAAAAATAGGGTGAGAAAAAAATCCTCACCCTATTTCCAGCCAAACGTATGTTCTATTCTCCTAATCCCTCTCGCCTCAATACTTCCTCCTTATCGATCCTTTCCCAAGGTAGGTCCAAGTCCTTCCTACCAAAATGTCCATAGGCCGATAACTGCCTGTATATAGGACGCTTTAAATCCAAGTCCCTTATTATAGCCGCCGGCCTTAGATCGAAATGCTTTCTGATCAGCTTTTCTATGCCTTCATCCGCTATCCTGCCGGTGCCGAAGGTGTCCACATATATGGATAGAGGTCTTGCAACCCCTATTGCATAGGCCAACCCTATCT